>NZ_JASATC010000012.1:0-133901 GCF_038440135.1 Pseudomonas sp. OTU5201
CCGCGTTTTTCCGCGCGCTCAAAAACCCGCCCCCCCGCCTGGGCGGGGGGGGCCTTTTTGATGGGGGCGAGAATGCGGGGCTTGGAGAAGGACGCAGGCCACCGCTTCGGGTCAGCCCTGGCGGGCCTGCTCGGCGCGCTGTTTTGCAGCCACAGCCTCTTGCTGCTTCTGCTCCAACTGGACCTTCGCCAGTCGGGCCTGCCAGCGTTGCGTCGTACGATCACCGCCGCCTGCGGCCACTGCGGTAGTGGCCGAAAGGACGATTGTCAGGGCGGAAGCAAGGGCGATAACAGATTTCATAATCAAACTCCGGACAACAAACAAGGCAAAACGGAAAGGATTAGCGGGGGCCCGATCAACGCCGATTGGAGCACGCGCTGAATGCGCGAACGGCTGCGGACCCATGATCAATTCCGGTAAATAGGACCCACCCAACGCGAAATTCGTTCGCTAGCTAACTTGTTTGCCCGCGCCGGAAGCCGATCGAAACGCGCTGCCGCCCGGAGCCTAGAGCGGCGTGGACCGCCCGTCGGCCCACCTGCTGAAGCCAGTCTTTGCGAATGGAAAGATGGCATCGCCCCCAGATGAAACTCAGCCGCCAGCAAGCGCCGTGCCGAGCTGCGCCAGTTGCTCTCGCAGCCAGCGCAGGCCGGGTGCCAGTTCCTGCTGGCGGTGCCAGATCAGGCTCACCTGCACGGATGGTGTCTCCACCGGCAACGGCGCCACTTCCAGCGCGTAGATGGCCGCGAAGTGCTCCGCCAGCCGGCGCGGCACGGTGCCCAGCAGGTCGGACCTCGCCACGATGGGCGGGATCGCCAGGTAGTGGGGAACCTGAAGCCCCGCCCGGCGCTTGATCTTCGCCGAGCCCAGGACTATTTCCAGCGGCGAGCCACGGCCGGCACGCGGCAATATCAGCACATGCTGGCTGCCCAGGTAGCGCTCGCGAGTCAGCCCTCCCGCGAAAGCCGGGTGCCCGGCCCGGCCGATCACCGCCAGGTCCTCCTCCATCAAGGGCTGGTAGCAGAGATCGGGGTTGTCGAAGTAGAGGTAGTCGATGGCCAGGTCCAGCTCGCCGGTCGCCAGCCGTGTCACCAGGCTTTGCGCCTCGTCGTCCTGCACCTCCAGCACCACCCGCGGCGCTTCGTGCCTCAGCTGCTCCAGCAGCGCAGGCAGCAGCATGGCCTGTGCGTAGTCGTTCATCGACAACCGAAAGCAGTGCTCGGCCTCCGGGTCGAACACTTCCTGGGCACCCAGCCCGAGCTGCAGCAGGTTCAGCGCCTGGCGCACTGGGGCGTAGAGCATCTGGGCATGAGCGGTGGGTGACATGCCCCGAGCGGTACGCTTGAACAACGGCTCTCCCAGTTGGCTACGCAACCGCGCCAGGGCATTGCTCACGGCGGGTTGACTCATGTGCAGACGCGTGGCGGCCCGCGACAGGTTCTGCTCCTGCATCAGGGCATCGAACACCAACAGCAGGTTCAGGTCGATTCGGCGCAAATTCAGGCTCATGAATAATGCTCATTTCGACTATCCATTATCGGAATAAAGCATTCACCACTATGCTCCCCGGTATGTCAACAAGACTGCTGGAGCAGCCATGAGCCACGACACCCAGGCCTTTCGCGATCGCTATCGGACGGGCATCCATCCCCGCTACAACGTCTGGCTGCATGGCGGCTTCGTGCTGCTTTACGGCGCGGCCTGCCTGGCCTTCTTCATCGGTAGCCTGAGCGACGTTCAACCCTGGGAATGGCTGGTAGTGCCAGCCGCCCTGGTGTTCTTCAACTGGGGCGAGTACGCCATCCACAAAAACCTCGGCCACCACAAGACACGCGCCGGCTCGATGTTCTACAAGCGCCACACCGGTGATCACCATAGTTTCTTCATTGCTGGAAAGATGACCTGGGAATCCGCCCGGGATTGGCGGGTAATCCTCTTCCCCGCCTGGCTGATCGTCTTCTACAGCATCGGACTGTTCGCGGCCTGGTGGCTGCTGTCCTTCATCAACAGCAACGTCGCGGCCCTCTTTTCGGCCACATTGCTGGCCGGTTACCTGAGCTACGAGGCCTTCCACGCCTGCGAGCACTTGCCCGCCGACCACCCCATCTCGCGCCTGCCATGGATCCGCCACATGCGCCGGCTGCATGAACTGCACCACCGCCGCGACCTGATGCAGACCCACAACTTCAACCTGGTATTCCCGCTCATGGACTGGCTCAAGGGCAGCCTGTACTGGGAACCACTGGAACAGGAGAGCTCCATGACCCGAATGCAGCACGAAGTGGAAATCGCCCACGCCCCGGAATACGTCCTGGCCTACGCCAGCACCGCCACCCGCTGGCCGGAGTGGCACCCCTCCTCCCTGCGCGTGGACGGGCCGGTCGGGCCGCTGCCGGCGGGCAGCCATTTCGAAGAAGACATCCACGCCGGCGGGCGCGCGGGGCATCTGAGCTGGGATGTGACCGAGTACAACCCCGGCCGGCTCTGGCGCGCCACCGCCAAAGGCACCCATGGACTGGAACTGATGCTGACCTATGAATGCGAAAGCACCGGCAGCGGGACACGGTTTGTCCGCACCCTGGAGTACGGTTTCTCCGGGCTGGCCATGCAGATCGCGAACTGGCTGGTGATGCGCGGCAAGATCGACCGGGAATCGGCCGAATCCATGAAGCAGCTGAAGGAAATGGCCGAACGTGCCATCGAGGCGTCCCCGGCCCGCCAGCACGACCTGGTCTGAGTCGGAAACGCAGAAACGAAAACGCCGCTCGAATGAGCGGCGTTTTCGTTTAACTGGAGCGGGAAACGAGACTCGAACTCGCGACCCCGACCTTGGCAAGGTCGTGCTCTACCAACTGAGCTATTCCCGCGTACAACAGAAAGTGGCGTCCCCTAGGGGACTCGAACCCCTGTTACCGCCGTGAAAGGGCGGTGTCCTAGGCCACTAGACGAAGGGGACTGAAATTGGAGCGGGAAACGAGACTCGAACTCGCGACCCCGACCTTGGCAAGGTCGTGCTCTACCAACTGAGCTATTCCCGCATGCAACTTTTACAGCCTGCACCTTATGGTGCGCCCCTCAGCCCTTACGGGCTTGGGCAAGCAAGGCCGTGGCCCTGCTTCTTGAATCTGGAGCGGGAAACGAGACTCGAACTCGCGACCCCGACCTTGGCAAGGTCGTGCTCTACCAACTGAGCTATTCCCGCGTACAACTTTGAAAGTGGCGTCCCCTAGGGGACTCGAACCCCTGTTACCGCCGTGAAAGGGCGGTGTCCTAGGCCACTAGACGAAGGGGACGCGGCCCGGAGCTTACAACAGCTTTGACGCTTACTTCCGGCTTCGCTGCGTTGCCATGGGCATCGCGTCGAAGTGGCGCGCATTCTAGGGAGGCTTTGAACACCCGTCAACCCTCTATCAAAAACTTTTTAAAATCAAAGACTTCTGCTCAAAATTTGATCCACCTCTATGAGCACTGGAGTCAAGCCTCTACACTCAGCCGCACCCTAATAAGCACGCCGGAGCCCCGAAGATGTCGCCACTCGTGATCACCCTGTTGATCGTTGTCGGTATCGTCATCCTTATCGCCATTGGCTACGTGAATCACCTGGTGGAGAACAGCAAGCTGGAGAAGGCCCGCCTCAAGGCCGACCTCACCGACCGTATCCGCCGCTGCGCCGACCTTTCCGAAACCCTCCCCGGCCAGATGGTCTCCCCTGATCTCAAGCTGCTGCTGACTCGCCTGCAGTTGCAGCTCAGCGAACGCCTTCTTCAAGTGGACAAGGGCGACAGCGCCCTCAAGACACGTGTCGAGCAGCTTCGCGCGCTGGTCGGACAGGGCGAATCCATCCCGGTGAACAATCCGCCGCAAAAGATCCTCACCGAAGCCAAGGCCAAGGAAATCCGCTTCCAGCTGGAAAGCCTCCACGGCCAGATCACCCGTGCCGCCCAGGATGGCCAACTGCCCGCAAACGAAGCCAAGAGCCGGGTCCGGGATATCCGCGACATGCTCGTGCAACTGCACGTGGAGTTCTTCACCAACCTCGGGCTCCAGGCCCTGCAGGAAAACCAGCCACGCCAGGCCCGCCTGGCCTTTGAACGCGGCGTCCAGTACCTGCAGAAGCAACCTGACCCCGCCCGCCACCAGGATCGTCTGCAACAGATGAAGGCCCACCTCGCCCGGGCCAATGACCTTGTGCTGGAGAACACACAGCCCAGTGTCGACGAACCAAGCGAACTGACTGAAGGTCTGAAGTCACTGGATGACGACGACATCTGGAAGAAGAAGAACATCTACGACTGATCCGCTCAGACGAGGACCTCCCGATGAGCCTGACCCTCTATGGCGCCCCGCTCTCCCCTTTCGTGCGCAAGGTGCGTCTCTACCTGCTGGAAAAGGGCCTGGACTATCAACTGGAAATCGTTTCGCCCTTCAGCCAGCCGGCCTGGTTTCGCGAACTGAGCCCCCTGGGCCGCATCCCGGCCCTGCGTGACGGCGACATGTCCCTCGCCGACTCGAGCGTGATCTGCCAGTACCTGGAAGAAAAACATCCCGAGCTCACCCCGCTCTATGGCCGTGACGCCCAGGAAGGCGCGCGGGTGCGCTGGCTGGAGAAATATTCCGACTATGAATTGGCGCCCCTGGCTACCTTCGGCGTGTTCCGCAACCGCACCCTGAAGCCGTCCATGGGCCAAGCTTGTGACGAAGCCACGGTTCAGGCCGCACTGGTCGACAGGCTGCCGCCACACTTCGACTACCTGGAGAAGACCTTGGGCAACGCGGCGTACTTCGTCGGTGAGCGCCTGTCCATGGCCGACCTCGCCTTCGCCACCCAAATGATCAACATGGCACACGGCGGCGAGCGCCTGGATGCCGAACGCTGGCCGCGCCTGGCCGCGCACTATGAACGCATCGCCGCACGGGAGTCAGTACAGGCAGTATTGCCGGGAGAACAGAAGATCCTCGCCAAACTGGCAGGCAGGGCCTGAAAACCCCGAACCCAGCGAACACGAAAAAGCCCGGACACGTCCGGGCTTTCTCATTGCGGCGCGGTCAACAATCGGTCAGACGCAGGAAGATCGCCGCGAGCTGCTCGATACCGGCCTGGTCCTCTTCCTTGAAACGCGCCAGTTTTGGGCTGTCCAGGTCGAGCACACCAATCAGGTGACCATCCTTGACCAGAGGCACCACCAGCTCACTGTTGGAAGCGCTGTCGCAGGCGATATGGCCGGGGAATGCGTGCACATCCTCCACCCGCTGGGTTTCCAGGGTCCGCGCCGCCGCGCCGCACACGCCCCTGCCGAAGGGGATACGCACACAGGCCACCTTGCCCTGGAATGGACCGAGGACCAGCTCTTCATTGCGGTTGAGATAAAAACCCGCCCAGTTCAGGTCAGGCAACTCATTGAAGAGGAACGCGGCGAACTGCGAGCTGTTTGCGATGAAATCGCGCTCGTCAGCCAGCAGGGATTCCAGTTGGGCGGCCAGCATGGAATAGCCGGAAAGGCCGGCGCCGGCCTGTTGCAGATCGATCATTTGGAAGACTCCAGCAATGCGAGCCCGACCCAATGGCGGGCGAACTGGTAGGCGCAGCGGCCGTTGCGATTACCACGCCCCAAGGCCCAACGAATCGCCAGCTTTTCCAACTCCTCGGACCATTCCCAGTTCAGCGCGGCCGGTTCGGCCAGGACGCCGACCCAGTGGCGCACCACAGCGAGGAAATGATCCTGGGTGAAGGGATAGAAGGACAACCAAAGGCCGAATCGGTCGGACAGGGCGATCTTGTCCTCCACAGCTTCGTTAGGGTGCAGCTCACCATCGACCATCTGCCAGTGCTCGTTGTCGCTCTGCTTCTCGGGGACCAGATGCCGGCGATTGGAGGTCGCATAGAGCAGCACGTTGTCTGGAGCGCGTTCCAGGGAACCGTCCAGCACGCTCTTCAGCACGCGATAGTCGCCCTCACCTGCCTCGAAGGACAGGTCGTCGCAAAACAGCACGAAGCGCTGCGGCAGGCTGGCCAGGTGCTCCACCACGCGAGGCAGGTCGGCCAGGTGGTCGCGCTCGATCTCGATCAGGCGCAGCCCCGCACCAGCGTGCTCAGCCAGCAGCGCGCGAACCAGCGAGGACTTGCCAGTGCCACGGGCGCCCCAGAGCAGCGCATGGTTGGCCGGCAGGCCATCGACGAACTGACGGGTGTTGCCGGCCAGTTGCTCACGTTGCTTGTCGACGCCGATCAGATCCGCCAGGGACAGGTCCAGGCTCACGTCCAGAGGCTGCAGGTAGCCGCTGCGACCATCGCGATGCCAGCGCGCCGCCAGGCTTTTCTGCCAATCGATGACCGGACGAGGCGCCGGCAACAGGGGCTCGAGGCGGGCCAGCACCGCATCAGCGCGCTCGAGAAACTCAAACAGACGGGAATCCACGTTCAACTCCTTGCTCAGCCGCAGTCACCAGGCGCTGTCGGCAGACCGGATAGGCTATGCTTGGCAAGCCCTCGGAACAAGGCCAATTCCCGCGCCCCCATGGATATTCCGCTGACACAACGGCTGTCGTTCAAGCAGGCTAGCCTGACGGTGCTGGTGGCCTTTCTACTCGGCACCGTACTCAGCGCCATCCAGGTCGCCAGCGACTATCTCAACGAGAGCGAGACCATCGACCGGGAGATCAAGGCCCTTCTCGAAATCTCCCACAGCCCCGCCGCGCGTATCGCCTACAACATCGACGCCGAACTGGCCCAGGAACTCGTACTCGGCCTGCTGCGCTCGCCAGCGGTGATCCGCGCCGAGATCATCGACAACAACGGCGCCGTGCTGTCCAGCGTCAGCCGGCCGCGTGCAGAGAGCGATTTCCGCATCTTCAGCGATTACCTGTTCGGTGAACGGCGCGAGTTCGAAGACCCGCTCTATATCGTCCACGCTCCCAATGAGACCCTTGGCGTACTGCGCCTGGAGGTGGACACCTTCGCCTTCGGCAACCACTTCCTGCGTCGCGCCATGTTCACCCTGCTCAGCGGCTTCGTGCGCAGTCTGCTGCTCTCACTGATCCTCCTGGTGCTCTTCTACAGCATGCTGACCAAGCCGCTGGTTGAGCTGATCCGCGGCCTCAGCGAGCGCGATCCACGCGCCTCGCCGGATGCCAAGCTGCCCTGCCCGCCCGGCCATGAGCAGGACGAGATCGGCGTGCTGGTGGAAGTCATCAACCGCCAACTGGCCAGCCTGGCCACCGAGATGCAGCAACGCCGGGAAGCGGACCAGCGACTGAACCAGTACCTGGCCGAACTGGAGAACATCGTTTCAGCGCGCACCGCCGAGCTGAAGGCCGCCAATAGCCGCCTCAGCCGCTACAACCAGGAACTGGAGGTGGCGCGCGGCACCGCCCTGGAGATGGCAAAGGCCAGGGCCGCGTTCCTCGCCAACATGAGCCACGAGATCCGTACCCCTCTAAACGGCCTGCTGGGCATGCTCGACCTGGCCCTCGATGGCCCCCTGAACAACGAGCAACAGCGCCAGCTGCAGATCGCGCATGACTCGGGCAGCGTGCTCGTGGAATTGCTCAACGACATCCTCGACCTGTCCAAGTTCGAGGCAGGCCAACTGGAGCTGGAGCAGATCCCCTTCGACCTGGGCACCCTGCTGGAAGACACGGCCAACCTGCTCTCGCAGAACACCGCTCCCGGTGTCGAACTGACCTGCCTGATCGACCCGCAATTGCCATCGTTGGTGGTGGGCGACCCAACGCGAGTACGCCAAGTGATCAGCAACCTGCTTTCCAACGCGCTCAAGTTCACCCGCTTGGGCCGTGTCGACCTGCGCGCCGCACCAAGCCCCGGCGGCGTGCTGATCACGGTTCGTGACACCGGCATCGGCATCTCCGCCGAAGCCTTGCCCAAACTGTTCCAACCCTTCTCCCAGGGCAGTGCAGGCATCACCCGGCAATTTGGCGGCACCGGCCTCGGCCTGGCGCTCACCCGCCACCTCTGCGAAGCGATGCAGGGTGAGCTGGACGTCAAGTCCCAGGAAGGCCTCGGCAGCCTGTTCAGCGCCGAGCTACCGCTCGTGGAGCACAGCCCGCCGGAGCCGCGCGCGCAGTTGAAAGGCAAGGCCATTGCACTGTGCGGTGCCAAGAGCGGCCTGGCCGAAATGCTGGCCATCTGGCTCCCGCTCTGGGGCCTGGAATTCGAGCGGCGCGACCAGGACGCCGACCTCAGTGACGCTCGAGCGGACGTGCTGATCAGCGACAACCCGGATTGCCTGGAGAATGTGCGCCGTGCTGCCCAGGTGCCCATCCTGCTGGTGACGGGCTACGGCAGCTTTCTGCCTCCGCCGCGTGCAGCGACCCTGACGCCGTTGCATCAATTGGCCCGCCCACTTTCTCGTGCAGCCCTCCATCAGGCGCTGCAACGGGTGCTGCTGAAACTTCCCGAGGCCGCACCTGCTCCCGCGCCGGAAAGGACAGAGCCGCAGCAGCGACATGCGCGAGTGCTGCTCGTCGAAGACAACGCGGTGAACCAGCTGGTAGCCAAGGGCATGCTGACCAAGCTGGGCTGCGAGGTGCTGCTGGCGGGCCACGGCGCCGAGGCACTGAGCCGACTGGAGCAAACGGCCGTTGACCTGGTGCTGATGGACTGCAATATGCCAGTGATGGACGGGTACGAAGCCACCCGACGCATACGCCAGAGCGGGCGCTGGCCAGACCTGCCGATCATTGCCCTGACGGCGAATGCCCTACCGGACGAGCGCGAACGCTGCCGCGCCGCCGGCATGGACGATTACCTGGCCAAACCCTTCCGTCGCGAAGAACTGGTGACCCTTCTCGACACCTGGCTGCCGACTACTCAGGCAGCCCCATGAGCTGACCCAACAGCTCGCCAAGGCGCGCACGCAGCTCGGCCATTTCGTTGAGATCCAGACCACTGGCGCAAATCAGCTCATTGCGCAGCGGCACCACCTTGCTACGCAGAGCGGCACCTTCCTCCGTCAGTGCCAGGTGCACTTCGCGTTCGTCATGGGCGGCACGCTGACGGCGCACCAGGCCGAGCTGCTCCAGACGCTTCAGTAAAGGCGTGAGCGTGCCGGAGTCCAACAACAGGCGCTCGCCCAGGGCCTTGACCGTGGGCTGCTCTGGCGGCCGCGCGTGCCACTCCCAGAGCACCAGCATGGCCAAATACTGCGGGTAGGTCAGGCCAAGCGGCTCCAGCAGCGGTCGATAGCCGCGAATCACCGCGCGAGACGCTGCGTAGAGCTTGAAGCAGAGCTGATTGTCCAGCAGCAGCTCGGGCTCGATCATCGGTGCGGTCATTTCAGCAAGGCTTCGATCTCGGCGCTGATTTCTTCCGGCTTGGTGGTGGGCGCGAAACGTTTGACCTGCCGGCCGTCCTGGCTGATCAGGAACTTGGTGAAGTTCCACTTGATGCCCTGGCTACCCAGCAGGCCTGGCGCGCGCTGCTTCAGCTGCACGTAGAGCGGGTGGGCGCTGGCACCGTTCACATCGATCTTCTTGAACAGCGGGAAGCTGACGCCGAAGTTCAGTTCGCAGAACTCGCTGATCGCGCCCTCGTCACCCGGCTCCTGCTTGCCGAACTGGTTGCAGGGGAAGCCCAGCACCACCAACCCCTTGTCCTTGTATTGCTGCCAAAGACTCTCCAGCCCCTTGTACTGCGGAGTGAAGCCGCACTTGCTGGCCGTGTTGACCACTAGCAGGGCCTTGCCACCGAAGTCCGAAAGGGTTTTCTGCTCGCCTTTGATGGTGGTCACGGGGATATCGAGAATCTTGTCGCTCATGGTCAGGGCCTGTGTAGGGAAGAGAACAGCTAAAAAATAGCTCTCAATTAAATTGCGTGCAATTTAATTTTCTCATGAAAAGGCCCGCCTTCCGGCGAGCCCTCTCGAATAGCCCGGCTCAGCGTGGTTCGAGCTTCAGCGACAGCGAGTTGATGCAATAACGCAGGCCAGTGGGGCGCGGCCCATCGGGGAAGACATGCCCCAGGTGGGAATCGCAGCGGGCGCAGCGCACTTCGATACGGTGCATGCCGTGGCTGAAGTCCTCACGCTCGGCAATGACGCCCTCGCTCACCGGCTGGAAGTAGCTTGGCCAGCCACTGCCGGAGTCGTACTTGGCGTCGGAGTCGAACAGTGCTTCCCCACAGCAGGAACAGTGGTAGATGCCCGGCGTCTTCGTGGCGTAGTACTCGCCGGTGAAGGCACGCTCCGTGCCACCCAGGCGGCAGACGTGGAACTGGGCGTCGGAAAGCTCCTCGCGCCAGGTTTCAAGGGGTTTCTCAAGCTTGTCCATGGCAGACCTCGAAAGGGGTAAAAAAGCCCGGTCCCGACCTTTTCGGGCCATCGGGCCGCACGTATCATGCGCGATTCATCAGACGCCAGTCTGGCAGCGGCGTTACAGGCTGCCAAGGCGCATCGATCCCCGTCGCCCCGGCGCGACTTTTTTCACCTCGGGACAGTAACGCATCATGCAGGTCAGCAAATCGAACAAGCTCGCCAACGTCTGCTACGACATCCGCGGACCGGTGCTCAAGCACGCCAAACGCCTGGAAGAGGAAGGCCATCGCATCCTCAAGCTGAACATCGGCAACCCGGCGCCGTTCGGTTTTGAAGCCCCGGAGGAAATCCTCCTGGATGTGATCCGCAACCTGCCCACCGCCCAGGGCTACAGCGACTCCAAGGGCCTGTTCAGTGCCCGCAAGGCGGTGATGCAGTACTACCAGCAGAAGCAGGTGGAAGGCGTCGGCATCGAGGACATCTACCTCGGTAACGGCGTGTCCGAGCTGATCGTGATGTGCATGCAGGCGCTGTTGAACAATGGCGACGAAGTCCTGATCCCGGCACCGGACTACCCGCTCTGGACCGCCTCGGTGAGCCTGGCCGGCGGCAAGCCGGTGCACTACCTGTGCGACGAGCAGGCCAATTGGTGGCCAGACCTGGAAGACATCAAGGCCAAGATCACCCCGAATACCAAGGCCATGGTGATCATCAACCCGAACAACCCCACTGGCGCCGTGTACTCCAAGGAAGTCCTGGAAGGCATGGTGGAGCTGGCACGCCAGCACAACCTGGTGATCTTCTCCGACGAGATCTACGACAAGATCCTCTACGACGAGGCCGTTCACATCTCCACCGCCTCTCTCGCGCCGGACGTGCTCTGCCTGACCTTCAACGGTCTCTCCAAGTCCTACCGCGTGGCTGGCTTCCGCTCCGGCTGGGTGGCCATTTCCGGCCCCAAACAGAAGGCCCAGAGCTATATCGAAGGCATCGATATCCTGGCCAATATGCGCCTGTGCGCCAACGTACCAAGCCAGCATGCGATCCAGACCGCACTCGGCGGCTACCAGAGCATCAACGACCTGGTGCTGCCTAACGGCCGCCTGCTGGAGCAGCGCAACCGCGCCTGGGAACTGCTAAACGACATCCCCGGCGTCAGCTGCGTGAAACCCATGGGTGCGCTCTACGCCTTCCCGAAGATCGATCCGAAGGTCTGCCCGATCCACAACGACGAAAAATTCGTCCTCGACCTTCTGCTCTCCGAAAAACTGCTGATCGTCCAGGGCACCGCCTTCAACTGGCCATGGCCGGACCACTTCCGCGTGGTCACGCTGCCCCGCGTCGACGACCTTGAGCAGGCCATCGGCCGCATCGGCAACTTCCTCAAGTCGTATCGCCAATAGACGCCTATGGATCTGCAGATCGACGACTTCTACAAAGACTGCGCCAGCGGTCTGCTTCAGCTGTATCAGGTCTTTCCGCGGCGCGTGGCGCTGTATGTGGAGGATCTGATCGGCCCGTCGGAACCGGATGAGTTCGGCCTGCCCAGCAAGCGCCACGAAAGCTGCCTGGGCGCACTCCTCTGGCTCGCGGACGAGGGCTACCTGCGCTTCGACAGCACCATCCACTTCGAGGCGCTGGACCAGGCAGTCCTGACCGAAAAAGGCTTTCTCCGGCTGTCCCGCGCGGTACCCGCCGAGCTGGCCTACCCGGAATCCCTGCCTCCCAGCATCCTGCGGGTCCAGGCCAGTCTGGCGCAGCAATTGCGCGGCGCCCTTCGCAGCGCCGATAGCGAACGCCTCGTATGCCTGACTCGGCTAATCTTCGAAAGCAGAGCCGACGCCTCAGGCGACATAGTTTGAAATAGTCCCTGGTTGAATACGCCAGGGCCGCCCCTTATATACCCCGCATACCAAAACGCTTTCCGCCGTGAGGAGACTGTTCCAATCATGATGCGCATTCTGTTGTTCCTGGCCACAAACCTTGCAGTCCTGGTGATTGCCAGCATCACGCTGAAGCTGCTCGGGGTGGACCGCTTTACCGGCCAGAACTACGGCAGCCTGCTGGTCTACTGCGCCGTGTTCGGCTTCGCTGGCTCCCTGATTTCGCTGTTCATTTCCAAATGGATGGCGAAGATGAGCACCGGCACCGAAATCATCACCCAGCCGCGTACCCGCCATGAGCAGTGGCTGCTGCAGACCGTCGAGCAACTGTCCCGCGAAGCCGGCATCAAGATGCCTGAGGTCGGCATTTTCCCGGCTTACGAAGCCAACGCCTTTGCGACCGGCTGGAACAAGAACGACGCACTGGTAGCCGTAAGCCAGGGCCTGTTGGAACGCTTCTCCCCTGACGAAGTGAAGGCCGTACTGGCCCACGAGATCGGTCACGTGGCCAACGGCGACATGGTCACCCTGGCTCTGATCCAGGGCGTGGTGAACACCTTCGTGATGTTCTTCGCGCGCATCTTCGGCAACTTCGTCGACAAAGTGATCCTTAAGAATGAAGAAGGCCCGGGTATCGGCTACTTCATCGCGACGATCTTCGCCGAACTGGTCCTGGGCATCCTCGCCAGCATCATCGTCATGTGGTTCTCGCGCCGCCGCGAGTTCCGCGCTGATGAAGCCGGCGCCAACCTGGCCGGCACCAATGCCATGATCGGCGCCCTGCAGCGCCTGCGCGCCGAGCAAGGTGTGCCGGTGCAGATGCCCGACAGCCTGACTGCCTTTGGCATCAACGGCGGCCTGAAGCACGGCCTTGCCGGCCTGCTGATGAGCCACCCGCCGCTGGAAGACCGCATCGAGGCCCTGCGCCGCCGCGGCTGAGACGAATCACACTGACTTGGGCGGCCGACTGGCCGCCCTTTTTTTGCCTGCAAAAGGGTTATCGACGACGCAGGCGGAACACGGGTTCGTGCAAGCCATCCAGACCGCGTGAAGCGAACTTCCAGTTTTTCTCCAATACATCGCAACGCTCCAGCATTACCACTTCCCAGCCGCCTTCCAGGTGCTTACGTATTTCGGCTTCGGGCACCGAGAACGGCGGCCCTTCCAGGCGCGCTTGCTCATAATCCAGCGTGACCATCAGCCCCTCGCAGCAGGCCGGCAGGATGTTTTGCAGATGAGACACATAGCCAACACGCATGGCCGGCGGCAGTGCAATCAGTGCAGCACGATCGTAAAGCGCCTGGCACTGGGCAACATCACCAGGGGTGACGGCGAAGAAATCGCCCTGAAGAATCTCGATGGCACCCGCGCTGTAGCGGCGCAGCACGCCCTGTTGCGACACCTCGGGCAACAACCCCTGCTCGGCGAAGAAATCCTCCACCGCACGCTCGGCCAGTTCCACGCCCAGCACCCGATGGCCCTGCCCTGCCAACCAGACCAGATCCAGGGTCTTGCCACAGAGCGGCACCAGCACCTGGCACCCCTGCGGCAGCCCGAGGGACGGCCAGTAGCGTTCCAGATAAGAATTCACTTCGCGCTGGTGAAAGCCGATCTGGTTCTGCGCCCAGCGCGCCTGCCAGAATTGTTCGTCCATGAGTCCCCCATCAATTCGATCAAATAGCCCAAAAATTTATGCTGGAAGTCGATATATCCAGCCCGGATGATGCCGGAATCCTACCGGAGGAAATCCGAAATGCTACCCAGTCTTTACATCTCCCACGGCTCCCCCATGCTCGCCCTGGAACCCGGCGAAAGCGGCCCGGCGCTCAAGGCCCTGGCCGAAGCACTGCCGCGCCCCCAAGCGATCCTGGTAGTTTCCGCCCACTGGGAAAGCAGCCAGTTACTGCTTAGCGGTAATGCGCACCCGGAAACCTGGCACGACTTCCATGGGTTCCCGCCGCCACTCTACGCCGTGCAATACCCAGCGCCTGGCGCGCCCGAACTGGCGGAGAAAATCGCCGGCCTACTGACCGAGGCCGGCCTTCCCGCAGGCATCGACCCGGAACGCCCTTTTGATCACGGTACCTGGGTACCACTGTCGTTGATGTATCCGCAGGCCGATATACCCGTGATTCAATTGTCACTTCCCAGTCGACTCGGCCCGGCCTTCCAGACTCGCGTCGGCCAAGCTCTGGCCGGTCTTCGCCAACGGGGCATCCTGCTGATCGGTTCCGGCAGCATCACCCACAACCTAGGCGAACTGGACTGGCGCGCCGGTCCAGAAGTCGTCACGCCCTGGGCCAAGGAATTTCGCGACTGGATGGTGGAGCGCCTTGAGGCCAACGACGAAGCCGCTCTCCACGACTACCGCCGCCAGGCCCCCCATGCTGCGCGCAATCATCCACGGGACGAACACCTGCTACCGCTCTATTTCGCCCGAGGCGCCGGCGAACATTTCAGCCAGGTGCACAGAGGATTCACCCTGGGAGCGCTGGGGATGGATATCTACCGCTTCGACTGATTGGCGATACTCCTCCAAGCCATCGATGCCTTAACGACGAGCACAAAAAAGCCCCGCAATGCGGGGCTTTTTCATTTACCGGGTGTATCAGTCTTCGCGATAGCGACGCAGTTTCAGCTGCTTACCCGCCACACGAGTGTCCTTCAGCTTGCCCAGCAGACGCTCGAGACCTTCTTCCGGCAGCTCGATCAGACTGAAGGTTTCGCGGATCTGGATGCGACCGATGGCCTCTCGAGCGATACCGCCCTCATTGAGGATGGCACCCAGCAGGTTCTTGGCGGCAATGCCGTCGCGGGTACCCAGCGCGGTGCGGCAGCGTACGCGGCCTTCAGCCAGCGGCATGGGCGCACGGCGCTCGCGGTATTCACCACGCTCACCACGCTCGCCACCTTCACGCTCACGACGCTCGCGGGGCTGGGCGCTCGGCACCAGCGGCTGCTCGCGTTCTACGTCGGCCAGGTTCAGCGCCTGGCCATTGGTGGCCCGCTGCAGCAGTGCGGCAGCCAGGGCACGCGGAGTGCAACCGATGTCGGTAACCAAGCGGTCCAGCAGATCGCCGTACTTGGCATCGGCGTCGGCTACCAGCGGGCTGAGGCTGTTAGTCAGCTTCTTGATGCGTGCGTCCAGCACTTGCTGGCCGTTGGGCAGGCGCACCTCAGCCACCTTCTGACCGGTCACACGCTCGATCACCTGCAACATGCGGCGCTCGCGCGGGGTAACCAACAGCAGCGCGCGGCCATCGCGGCCGGCACGACCGGTACGACCGATGCGGTGTACATAGGATTCCGGATCGTACGGCATGTCCACGTTGAAGACGTGGGTGATGCGCGGCACGTCGATACCACGGGCGGCCACGTCGGTGGCGACCACGATGTCCAGACGGCCATCCTTCAGGGACTCGATGACGCGCTCGCGCTGGTTCTGGGCGATGTCGCCATTCAGTGCTGCAGCCTTGTAGCCTTTGGCCTCCAGCGCGCTGGCCAGATCCAGGGTGGCCTGCTTGGTACGCACGAAAGCGATCAGCGCGTCGAATTCCTCGACTTCCAGCAGACGCAGTACAGCAGCAGTCTTCTGGTCGGCATGGACCATCAGGTGGGCCTGCTCGATGCGCGCGACGGTCTGGGTCTTGGCGGCGATCTTGACGTGCTGAGGGTTCCTCAGATGACGCTCGGCGATCGAACGGATCGACGGCGGCAAGGTCGCGGAGAACAGCACGCTCTGACGGCTTTCCGGGAGTGCTTCGAAGATCACTTCGAGGTCATCCATGAAGCCGAGCTTGAGCATCTCGTCCGCTTCGTCGAGCACCAGCTGCTGCACGGTAGCGAGCACTTTGTCGTCGCGACGCAGGTGGTCGCACAGACGGCCGGGGGTAGCCACGATCACCTGGGCGCCCTGGCGCAGGGCCTTGAGCTGCGGACCCATAGGCGCGCCACCGTAGACGGCGACCACGTTCAGGCCGGGCATCTGCTTGGCGTAGGTTTCAAAAGCGGTGGCGACTTGCAGTGCGAGCTCGCGGGTCGGTGCCAGGATCAGCGCCTGCGGCTCTCGTTTGGCCGGATCGATGCGCGACAGGATCGGCAGCGCGAAGGCTGCAGTCTTGCCGGTACCGGTCTGGGCCTGGCCAATCATGTCGTGACCGGCGAGGATCACCGGAATCGATTGGGCCTGGATGGGGGACGGCTCTTCATAGCCAACCGCAGTAATTGCGGCCAGTACATTGGGATGAATGCCGAGCGCGGCGAAAGTGCCGAGTTCCTGGGTCATGGGTCTGCCTCGTGTGCATCCGCAAAGACCCTTGTTCCATGGCTGCACATGCCGTGAAGGACCTTGTGGGTCACCCTGGCAGCCTGGTAGAGAATTTGCGTGATCGCTTTATTGGGAATGGATGAAACGTCAAGGGTAGTCCGCACGGCGGACTTGCAGCCGAAGGCAAAGCGCCTCGGGAAAAACGCAGTACTTGATCGGGGCCGTCAGTTGGCCGGCGCGCATCATACAGGAAATTTCTGGCACGCGTGCAGCTTTTTCGGCGCTGACATGTCCTCCCCGCCAGACGGCCGCAAGCTTATGGACAAGCCTGCAGCGCGGGTCTATATCCCAGGTGCCTACCCGCCATTCCCACGAAGGAAAGCCATCCATGTCCACCAGCTCCGCCGGCTGCGTCAGCCGTGAAAAGCACGGCCATATCATGCTGATCGGCCTTGATCGAACGTCCAAACGCAATGCCTTCGACCAGGCGATGCTGGACGACCTGGTGCTGGCCCTGGGCGAGTACGAACGGGACGACAATGTGCGCTGCGCGCTGATCTTCGCCCACGGCGAAAATTTCACCGCCGGGCTGGACCTGGCCAGTGTCGGTGACACCTTCAGGCAAGGCTGGCAACTACCGACGGGTGCCATCGACCCCTGGGGCACCTTCGGCGGCCCACGCCTGACCAAGCCGTTGATGGTCGCGGTGCAAGGCTACTGCTACACCATCGGCATCGAACTGATGCTGGCGGCCGACATCAATCTCTGCGCCAGCAACACCCGGTTCGCCCAGATGGAAGTGCAGCGGGGCATTTTCCCCTTTGCCGGGGCCACCCTCCGCTTGCACCAGATAGCCGGCTGGGGCAATGCCATGCGCTGGCTACTCACCGGAGACGAGTTCGATGCGCACGAGGCGTATCGCCTGGGCCTGGTCCAGGAGGTTCTGGCCAGTGAGGACTTACTGCCACGGGCCATCTGGCTGGCAGAACGGGTAGCCGCCCAGGCGCCCCTGGGGATCAGGGCCACCCTGGCTTCGGCCCACCAGACGCTGGATGAAGGAGAAAAGGCCGCAGCCGCCGCGCTCTCTGCCATGGCACAGCAGCTACTGAACACCGAGGATGCAAAGGAAGGTCTGCGGGCGATGCTGGAAAGGCGGGATGGGCACTTCAAGGGGAAATAGCCGGTTCCGCTGGAAGGGCGCGCTCATTCACCCCTACAGCGGTGTCACCTCGCCCACGCGAGCGCTCAACTCGCCGGCCGCACCACGTCCAGCAGCGACTGCAGCGAATAGCCCAGGCTCGGCGCCAGGGCATCAGCCTTGGCTTTGAGCGCCTCACGGTCCAGCGCCTGATCCAGGTCGGCAGGCACGAAGAGCACCACGTTGCCCTCCTTCACCGGGCACTCCCAGTAATGACGATGGAAGAGTCCGCGCAGCAGGGCTGCGCCAAGCGGCTTGCCGTCTTCCGCGGCCCACTGGTTGATCACCAGCCAGCCTCCGGGGCTAAGGCGTTTCTGGCAGGCCCCCAGGAAATTCCAGGCCAGGTGACCAACGCCTGGCCCCTGGTCGGTGTAGAGGTCGACGAAGATCAGGTCGGCAGGCTCAGTGCTACCCAGCAGCTCCAGCGCATCGCCGATGCGTACGTAGAGACGCGGGTCATCGGTCAGCCCCAGGTACTCCATCGCCAGGCGCGGTACGTCCGGACGCAGCTCGATCACTTCCACATCTTCCAACGGCAGGAACTTCAGGCAGGCCTGGGTCAAGGTGCCGGCACCCAGGCCGAGGAACAGGGCATTCTCCGGCGCCGGATGGCATAACGCCCCGAGCAGCATGGCACGGGTGTAGTCGTACTCCAGCCAGGCGGGATCAGCCGTAAAGACGCAGCTCTGCTCGACCGCCTCACCAAATTCGAGGATGCGGTAGGGGCCGACCTCGTAAACGCGGATCACGCCAAAATCATCATGCACTTCCGCGAGCAGGCGCTCCTCGGACATCAAGTCATCACTCCTTCAAGGCCGGTGCTGACAATTCGCACCAACCCAGCGCTACACCGGCGCCTATTGCCATTGAAGCCGGAGCCCGTGCTCCCGGCATAATCCAGACCGCGCGCCCCAAGGGGCGAAAACCGCACAAGAATAACAGCGCAGAGGTCGAACCCAGCATGTACGCCATCATCGGCGCCGGCCCCATGGGCCTGTGCAGCGCCCGCCAGTTGCAGAAGTACGGTATTCCCTTCGTCGGCTTCGAGCTGCACGACAATGTGGGCGGACTCTGGGACATCGACAATCCCCACAGCACCATGTACGACTCGGCGCACCTGATCTCCTCCAAGCACACCACCGAGTTCAGCGAGTTCCCAATGGCCAGCGAGGTGGCGCCCTATCCGCACCATAGCGAGATGCGCCGCTACTTCCGCGACTATGCCCGGCAATTTGGTCTCGACTCGCACTACCAGTTCAACACCCGCGTAGTGAGCCTGGAGCGCCAGGCCAAGGGCTGGAAGCTGACCAGCGAGCAGAACGGCCAGACCCGCGAATGGCAGTTCGACGGTGTACTCATCGCCAACGGCACCTTGCACAAACCCAATCGTCCGACCCTGCCCGGCCAGTTCGACGGCGAACTGCTGCATTCGGCGGACTACCGCTCCCCGGCAATCTTCGAAGGCAAGCGCGTCCTGCTGGTGGGCTGCGGCAACTCGGCATGCGACATCGCCGTCGACGCCGTGCACCGCGCCCGCTCGGTGGACCTCTCGGTACGCCGCGGCTACTACTTCCTGCCCAAGTTCCTGCTGGGCCGCCCCATCGACACCTTCGGCGGCGCCATCCGCCTGCCGCGCCCGCTCAAACAGCGCCTGGATGCCGCACTGGTGCGCGCACTGATCGGCAAACCCTCCGACTACGGCCTGCCGGACCCGGATTACAAGCTGTACGAATCCCATCCGGTGGTGAACTCCCTGGTCCTGCATCACCTCGGCCATGGCGATATCAAGCCGCGCCCGGACATCACCGGCGTAGACGGTCGCAGCGTGACCTTCAGCGACGGGCACCAGGCCGAGTACGACCTGATCCTGCAGGCCACCGGCTACAAGCTGGACTACCCCTTCATCGAACGCAGCGAGCTGAACTGGCCGGAGCGAGCCGGCGCCCCGCAGCTTTACCTGAACATCTTCCATCCCGAGTACGACGACCTCTTCATGATGGGCATGGTCGAAGCCTCGGGCCTGGGTTGGCAGGGCCGCGCCGAACAGGCTGAACTGGTCGCCCTGTACATTCGCCAGCACCAGGCCGGAAGCCCGGCGGCCCGATCCTTCCAGCAACTCAAGCGCGAACGCGCCGCCCTGCGTCTGGACGGCGGCTACCAGTACCTGGAGCTCGAACGCATGGCCTACTACGTACACAAGGACAGCTACCGCGCGACCGTTGCCCGGCACAGCGCCGAGCTGCGCAAGGAGCTGGCCGCCGGTGGCGAAGTCATGACTGCCCACGGTATGGCCTGACGCGGAGACAGATGATGGCAGTGGTCCTGATCACCGGCGCCGCCAGCGGCCTCGGCTGGGAGCTGGCGCGCGCCAGCCACGCACGCGGCAACGCCCTGCTGCTGACCGACCTGGACGCCAGCGGCCTGGCCGAACGGGTCGCCGAACTGGGCGAAGAGCGAGTCCTCGGCATAGCGGGCGATATCACGGACGGTGACATCCATACGCAACTTGTCGATGCGTGCCGCCAGCGCTTCGGCCGCCTCGACCTGTTGATCAACAACGCTGGAATCACCCACCGCTCACCCACCCTACGCACCGAGCCGCAAGTGCTGCGCCGGGTGATGGCGGTGGATTACCACGCGCCGCTGGAACTGACCCTGGCCACCCTGCCACTGCTGCGCGAAAGCCGTGGCCAGGTGGTTGCCATCGGCTCGATGGCGGGCTGGATGCCGGTGCTCGGACGCGCAGGTTACTGCGCCGCCAAGAGCGCCCTGACCCAGGCCTTCGAAGTGCTGCGCGCGGAAATCGCTCGTGACGGCGTGGGCCTGCTGATGGTCTATCCGAGCTTTCTCGATACCCCCATCGAGCGCAACGCCCTCGGCGGTGACGGACGCCCGGCACAACACGCGCGCTCGACCATCGGCAAGGTACGCCGCGCCGACTGGATGGCTGGCGAAATCCTCAAGGCCGTCGACCGCCGCGGCCAGAGACTGTTCCCTGATCGCGGCAGCTGGCTCGCCAGCCTGTTGTGGCGATTGGCACCGGCCTTCTACCACCGGCAGATGAGCCGACGCTTCGCCGGGGATCTGGGGTGATGGAAACCGCCTGGCTGGCATTGGGTGGGTTCATTCTCCTGGCCTACACGCTGGAAGCCGTCACCGGCTTCGGCAGCACCATTGTCGCCCTGTCGCTGGGCGCCCTGCTGCTGCCGATTCATGATCTGCTGCCGGTGCTGGTACCGCTGAACATTCTCATGAACGGCTTTCTCGCATGGCGCCATCGACACCTGGTGCAGTGGCGCCTGCTGCTGGTGACCGTCCTGCCCGGCATGCTTATCGGCACGCTGGTCGGCTATGGCCTGCGGCCCTGGCTGGAGGACGGCGCGATGAAACTGGGTTTTGGCGTGCTGATCCTCTGGTTCGCCCTGCGCGAACTGCTGCGCAGCCGCGCACGGGGCCATTCACCGGCCTGGATGACACGGCTGCAAACTGGCGCTGCGGGCATCAGCCATGGCCTGTTCGCCTCGGGCGGGCCGCTACTGGTGCATGCCCTGGCCGGTACCGAGCTGGACAAAGCGCGGCTGCGCGCCACGCTGCTGTGCGTCTGGTTCGGCCTGAACAGCCTGCTCACCCTGGCGTTCCTGCTGGACGGCAGCCTGGCGGCGGCGCTGCCACGCGTCGCAACCTATGCGCCACTGCTCGTCCTGGGTGTGGTGGCCGGGGAGTATCTGCACAAACGCCTGGCCGAAAAGCATTTCCGCACTGCCATCCACCTGCTGCTCTGCCTCTGCGGCGCTCTGCTCTGCTACCGCGCCTAGCGCTGCCTTCGGGCCTTTCGGTTACCATGGCTCATCTACCGCAAGCAGCCGTATCGAGACCCTGATGAGCAGCCAAGAATGGAGCCCTGAAAGCTGGAGGGACAAACCCATCCAGCAACAGCCCGAGTACCCGGACGCGACCAAGCTGGCGCATGTCGAGCAGACGCTGGCGAGCTACCCGCCGCTGGTGTTCGCTGGCGAAGCGCGCGAGCTGCGCCGGCAGTTCGCCGAGGTCACCGAAGGCCGTGCCTTCCTGCTCCAGGGCGGCGATTGTGCGGAAAGTTTCGCCGAGTTCTCTGCCGCGAAGATCCGCGACACCTTCAAGGTGCTGCTGCAAATGGCCATCGTCATGACCTTCGCCGCCGGATGCCCGGTGGTGAAGGTGGGCCGCATGGCTGGCCAGTTCGCCAAGCCGCGCTCCTCCGGTAATGAAACCCAGGGCGACATCACCCTGCCCGCCTACAGGGGCGATATCGTCAACGGCATCGGCTTCGACGCCGCCAGCCGCATACCGGACCCGGAACGCCTGCTGCAGGCCTATCACCAGGCCACCGCCACCCTCAACCTGCTGCGCGCCTTCGCCCAGGGCGGTTTCGCCGACGTGCACCAGGTGCATCAGTGGAACCTCGACTTCATCGCCAACTCGGCACTGACCGAAAAGTACAGCCAACTCGCTGGTCGCATCGACGAGTCCCTGGCGTTCATGCGTGCCTGCGGCCTGGACAGCGCGCCGCAACTTCGTGAAGCCAGCTTCTTCACCGCCCACGAAGCCCTGCTGCTGAACTACGAGCAAGCCTTTGTGCGCCGCGACAGCCTCACCGGCAGCTGGTACGACTGCTCCGCGCACATGCTTTGGATCGGCGACCGCACCCGCCAGCTGGATGGGGCCCATGTGGAGTTCCTGCGTGGCGTCGGCAACCCCATCGGGGTCAAGGTCGGACCGAGCATGGACAGCGAAGAGCTGATCCGCCTGGTCGAAATCCTCAACCCGGACAACGACCCCGGCCGCCTCAACCTGATCGTGCGCATGGGCGCCGAAAAGGTCGGCGAGCACCTGCCGCGCCTGATCCGCACCATCGAACGTGAAGGCCGCAAAGTGCTGTGGAGCTCCGACCCCATGCACGGCAACACCATCAAGGCCTCCAGCGGCTACAAGACCCGCGACTTCGCCAGCATTCTCGGCGAAGTGAAGCAGTTCTTCGATGTGCACCAGGCCGAAGGCAGCCACGCCGGCGGCATCCACATCGAAATGACTGGGCAGAACGTCACGGAATGCATCGGCGGTGCTCGCCCCATTACCGAAGACGGCCTTTCCGACCGCTACCACACCCACTGCGACCCGCGCCTGAACGCGGACCAGTCCCTGGAACTGGCCTTCCTCATCGCCGAGACGCTGAAGCAGATACGCCGCTAGGACTTCGCCTTTCCTATGAGGGGCGAAATCATTCACCCCCCTAGGAAGCAGATCACGCCAGGTGCGCCTGCAGCCGCACCGTCCCCGGCCGGTGGCAGGTCACTGCCACCTCGCCTAGCCCCAACCACCTCGCCATCTCCTGCAGATTCTCCGCCAGCTCCTGCATGCCGGTCTCACTGAGGCCGCGCTCTTCCTCGTGCAGGGCATGCACCGCCAGGCGGTCCTGGGCGCGCTCGGCGCGCAGGTCGACACGCGCAACCAGGCGCTCGTCATGCAGGAACGGCAACACGTAATAGCCATACTGGCGCTTGTGCTGCGGCGTATAGATTTCCAGGCGGTAGCGGAAGTCGAACAGGCGCTCGGTACGCGCCCGCTCCCAGATCAGCGAATCGAAGGGCGACAGCAGCGCGCTGGCCCTGACCTTGCGAGGCACCTTGGGTTCACCCAGGCAGTAGGCGGGCTGCTTCCAGCCATCGACCCGAGCCTGATGCAGCTCGCCCTCCTCCACCAGTTCGGCCAGCCGAGCCTGGCTGTCGCCGGTATCCAGACGGTAGTAATCCCGCAAGTCACGCTCGGTGGCCACGCCGAGCGCCTGGGCAGCACGCAGCAGCAACTGGCGCTGGGCATCGGCTTCAAGCATTTCCGGTTGGTTCAGGATGTCGGCGGGAATCACCCGCTCCGGCAAGTCGTAGAGACGCTCGAAACCTCGGCGCCCGGCCACTGTTACCTCTCCGGCAGCGAACAGCCATTCCATTGCGTGCTTTTCCGCACTCCAGTCCCACCAGGGCCCGGCGCGCTCCTCACGAGTGCTCAGCGCACCGGCGCCCAACGCACCTTGCTCACGTACCGCCTGCAGCACGCGCTGGATCACCTCCTGTTGCTCGAAGCCAAAACGCGCCAGTTGCTGATAGATACCCTGCCCCCTGGCCGCCCGGCGCATGCGCCAACGCAACAGCGGATAGAGTTCCAGCGGCAACAGCGAGGCCTCATGGCCCCAGTACTCGAACAACGCCCGACGCTGGGGCTTGCCCCAGGCCAGGTCATCCAGCAGCTCACGGTCATAGTGTCCCAGGCGGGAAAAGGCTGGCAGGTAATGAGACCGCACCAAGGCATTCACCGAGTCAATCTGCACCACCCCAAGCGCGCCCAGCTGTAACCGCAGGTGCCGATGACGAACGGCGCCGCGTGGCGCACGAGCGAAACCCTGTGCCGCCAGGGCCAGGCGACGGGCTTCGGGAAGGGAAAAGCTCAGGGTCATAGGGCTCCGTGCCGGTAGGGGAATAACGCTTCACAGTAGCATCAGCCTGCCTGGCTTTCGCGCTCTAACTCGAAGGGTGCAAAGGGTACGGACTGATCCGGGGCGAGGAAGGTCTGGCGGAAGGTGAAGGCTTCCGGCGTGGGGCCGGTGTCGCGCAACTGTGCCAGACGTTGAGCGGCTTCGCGGACATCGGGTCTATGCCCCTTTGGCACCCACCAGAGCACCTGATGCGCGATGGAAACCCGCTCGAACCACTCCTTGCGCCGGCGCAGCATCTCAACATGGGCGGAGCGGTAGACGAAATCAGTAAGGCTGGCCACATCGCGCCAAACCGAGAGATTGACCAGCACCTCAGGGCCGAAGGGCCGGATTGCGGTGGCATCGCCCTCCTCGTCCTGCAGCCGCCAGACAAAGCCCGGCGCACGGTCGGCCAGGGCGTTTACCGGCTCCAGGTTGGCGACGAAATCAGCCAGGACCGGGGAGTCCAGAGGCGCCTTCATCGTAGCGATGTTCAATTGGGCCAGTTCGTGGGTATTCGACATGGGTTCGTTCCCTTGAGTCCATTGGTATGGATCGCGGCCCGCCCTGCGCTTCACCGGTGGCGGGCCGCCTCTGTGTTTCACTTCTTCAGTGGGTCTTCCCAGAAGTGACGCTCGCTTTCTTCCATCACGTCGGCGCGGGACAGCCCGATGTCCTTGAGCATGTCGTCGCTCATCCGTGATAGCTGCTCACGTTCATAGGCCAGTTGCTCCCAGCGTTTGACCTTGTGCCAGGCAGCGGCGAGCCAGCTTTCCCGATGAGGCTCGAAACGAACGTGTTGCGACGTACCGATAAAGCCGTGTTGACCTTTCATCTTGGTGCCCTCCCAGTGGGGATGGCGCCAGTTTCCAACCAGGACTAAGATCAATCCAACGAATGTTTCTTATGTACTGCATCTCAGGATTTGATGAATGAACTACCCAGCCATCGATACCGAACTGCTGCGTACCTTCGTCGCCATCGCCGACTACGGCGGCTTCACCCGGGCGGCAGAGATGGTCAACCGGACCCAGTCGGCCGTGAGCATGCAGATGAAGCGGCTGGAAGAGGATGTGTTGCAGCGCACGGTGTTCGAGCGTGACGGCCGCCAGGTCAGGCTAACCGCCGAAGGGCAGATACTGCTGGGCTACGCGCGGCGCATCCTCAAGCTGCATGGGGAGGTGATGAACACCCTGCGCCAGCCGCACATGGTGGGTTCGGTACGCATTGGTACGCCGGACGACTATGTGATGCGCTTCCTGCCCGGGATTCTCTCTCGCTTCGCCCAGGCTTATCCGCTGGTACAGGTGGAGGTGCACTGCGACTCCTCCGCCCAGCTGCTGCAGCGCCAGGATCTCGACCTGACCATCGTGACCCGCAAGCCAGGCGACGATATCGGCGAGTTCCTGCGCCAGGAACGCATCGTCTGGGCCGAGGCCATCGGCTTCAACCCCCACGAGCAGCCGGCCGTGCCACTCGCCATGTTCAACTCCGAATGCTTCTGCCGCGCCTGGGCCTGTAACGCACTGGACGCCATTGGGCGCGAGTATCGGGTGGCATACACCAGCCCGAGCCTTTCGGCCATCATGGCCGTGGTGAGCGCCGGCCTGGCGGTCACCGCCCAGTTGCAGAGCCTGATCACCCCCGACATGCGCATCCTCGGTGATGCAGAAGGCCTGCCGCAGCTACCGGTGTGCAACATCATGCTGTTGAGAAACGAGCGCAATCAGTCCCCCGTGACCGACACCCTGGCCGAGCACATCATCGAAGGTTTCCGGATCTGATGCTCACTTGACGGCGAGTAACACGGCACAGAGCAACAGGAAGGCACAGAACAGCGAACGCAGCACGTGCTCCGGCAAGGCATGTGCCATGCGCACTCCCCAGCTGATACTGAGCAGGCCGCCCACCGCGAGCGGCAGCCCCATCGTCCAGTTCACATGATCGTGCAGGCCGTAGGTGGCAAGGGTCACGGCAGTGCCGGGCGCGGCCAGCGCCAGGGAAAGTCCCTGAGCCATGAGCTGGCTAGTGCCGAATACGCTGGTCAGCACCGGCGTCGCAATGACCGCACCGCCGACCCCGAACAGGCCGCCCGCAGCGCCTGAAATGCCGCCCAACACCCCGAGCCAGGGCCAGGGGTGGCGCAACTCTGAGCTGGCCTGGGCCTTGGCCATGAACATACGCGCGAAGTTGTAGGCGGCCAGCGCCAGCAGGAAGGCGACGAATGCCAGGCGCATGCTCTCAGCATCAATCCGAACGGCGAAGAGCGACGCCAGCCAGGCGAACCCGAAACTGGTGGCCGCCAGCACTGCCGCGTAGCGCGGGTCGATGCGGTTGCGCTGGTGATAGCGCCACAGCGCCAGCAGCACATTGGGCACCACCATCACCAGGGCGGTGCCCTGGGCCAGTTGCTGGTCAAGACCGAAGAGCACGCCCAGGGCGGGAATGGCGATCAGCCCGCCGCCAATACCGAACAGCCCTCCCATGGTGCCAAGCAATGCACCCAGCGCGACGTTCAGAGCAAAAGCCAAAAGATCCATGACACCTCCCAAGCAGATCGAGGATGCTACCGACGACCTGTTGTCGCGGAAACGCACAACGGCGCACAATGGCTTTGCGCTCTTCGCATAGGCAGCCCGAATGAACCCAGATGTTCTAACCGAACAGTTGGCCCTTTTCCTGGACGTGCTGGAGGCCGGCAGTTTTTCCGCCGCGGCCCGGCGCCACCCGCTCACGCCCTCGGCCGTAGCACGGCGCATCGACGCCCTGGAGCGCGCGTTGGGCAGCAGCCTTTTCGTGCGTAGCACCCATGCGGTGAAGGCCACTCCCGCCGGCCTGGCCTTTGCCGAACGAGCAAAGCGGGTGTTGGCAGAACTACGCCTGGCTCGCGCCGAGGCGGTGTCCCTTTGCAGCGTGCCCGAGGGCTTGATTCGCATCGATGCGCCCGCCCCGTTCGGCCGCCGCCACCTGGCGCCGGCCATTGCCGAATTCCTCACCACCTATCCCGGGCTCGACGTGCAGTTGCGGCTGATCGACAGCTTCATCGACATGCAGGGCGAAAACCTCGGCCAGGTGGACCTGGTGCTGCGCATCGGTCCCCTGGCCGATAGCCGCCGGGTGGCCACACCGCTGGCGCCCTTGGTGCGGATACTCTGCGCCAGCCCGGAATACCTGCGGCGGCGCGGCATTCCCCGCGACCCGCGCGAACTACCCGAGCATGACGGCCTCGACTGGGATGCCCTGGCACCGCCCTATGCCTGGCGCTTCGAGGTGGATGGCAAGTTGCAGCATATCCGTCCGGGACGCATGCGCTTGGCCGCGAACAACGCCGAAGCGCTGCTCTTCAGCGCTGCAGCGGGGCTCGGCATCGCCCACTTGCCGACCTGGCTTATCAGCGAACATCTGGTGCGCGGAGAGCTGGTACCGCTGTTCTGCGAAAACGGCCTGCCGGCGCCGGAGCCCAGCGGCATCTACGCCTTGCGCCTGGAAGGAGAAGCCAGCTCGAGAAGCCGATTGATGCTGGAATTCCTGAAGAATCGCTTCGGCCCGGTACCGCCCTGGGACCTCGCCCTGAGCGGCCTGGGCCGGGCCTGATCAGCGTGGCAATTGCACCACGCGGGTGGCTGCCAGCCGATCATGCAGGCAGCGACGGTCTGCGCGGAAAATGAACAGGTAATCCACCAGCACCAGAAACATGCCGACGATCGGGACATACGCGAGCAACCACCAGACCAGGTAACGCTTGAGCAACAGGTTGCCCAGTTCCGGCACCTGGCCATTGAGGTCGACGATGGCAATCTTCAGCAGTCGCTTGCCGAGGGTCTGGCCGTAGGTCTTGAGGAAGTGGCCGTTGACCAGCATGAAGACTGCCACGCCAACCACCAGGCTCAGAAGTTGTTGGCCCAGACTCGGCTCGATGCCTTGCTGGGCGGCCGCGAAGGTGCCGGAGAAGTACGCCACAGGTACGGTCACCACGCTCATGATCAGGCCATCGATCAACGCGGCGCCCAAGCGCGTCCAGCGCGAGGCGAGCAAGGGTTCGGCGACACTGCTGACGGTGAGTTCCGCCTGAGGTGCCTGATAGGGATTTTGCAGGTTGTCCATGATGCAGTCCTTGCAGAGATTGACCGGGAAATTGTGGCGCCTGATGAAGGCATTGCAAGGACGCACGGTCAGCGATGGAAAGAATGAATTTTGCCCACGAAAGGCTTGCGCGCTAAATTGGTCGCTATCACCGCCTCTGGAGACCCGCCATGTCTACGCCTCCCTGCAAGGAACTGCTGCTCGACAACCAGCTCTGCTTCGCCCTCTATTCCACCTCCCTGATGATGACCAAGGTGTACAAACCCCTGCTCCAGGAGCTGGGCCTGACCTATCCGCAGTACCTCGCCATGATGGTGCTCTGGGAAGGCGATGGCATCACTGTGGGAGAAATCAGCAATCGCTTGCTCACCGATCCCGGCTCCCTCACCCCGCTGCTCAAGCGCCTGGAAGCCGAAGGACTGATCACCCGCACGCGCAGCAGCAAGGATGAACGCGTAGTCGAGTTGCGCCTCACCGAACAGGGTCGAGCCCTGCAAGAGAAAGCCAAGACCGTACCCGCCTGTATCCTCGCCGCTTCCGAACGCTCCACCGAGCAGTTGGGTACCCTCAAGGACGAACTGGTGTCGCTGCGCAGCAGTCTGGGAAAGGCCGTCTAACGGCCTTATTCCTGAATCTTCAGGTCACTATTCCAAAACTTTCCAACAAATATCTTGCGCGCTAACTAAATTGTGTTTAATTTCCGCCCTACGCACTTACTTAGCGCGCAAACTTTTAGACATCAAAGCAAACGACAGATAGAGGAACCCACCATGAAATCGATCAGCACCCTCGTTGCCGGCAGCCTGCTCGCCCTCTCCGTCAGCCATGCCTTCGCTGCTGGCAGCCCAGGCGTGGAACGCAACACCCAGGCCTTTCTCGAAGCCCTGGCGGCAGGTGGCGGCCAGCCCCTGGAAACCTTGGCACCCAAGGATGCTCGTGCGGTGCTGGTGGGCGCCCAGGCCAGCGTGAAACTGGAACTGCCGAAGGCCGATGTCAGCCAGAAGACCATCGAAGCCGATGGCCAGAAGATCGACCTCACCATCGTCCGCCCAGCCGGCGCTAAAGGCACACTGCCGGTGTTCATGTTCTTCCACGGCGGCGGCTGGGTGCTGGGAGATTACCCGACCCACGAACGCCTGATCCGTGACCTGGTGGCCAACTCCGGCGCCGTGGCGGTTTACGTGAACTACACGCCCTCCCCCGAAGCCAAGTACCCGACTGCGATCAACCAGGCTTATGCCGCCACCAAGTGGGTGGCCGAGCACGGCAAGGAAATCGGTGTGGATGGCAACCGTCTGGCAGTGGCCGGCAACAGCGTGGGTGGCAACATGGCTGCAGTCGTCAGCCTGATGGCCAAGGACAAGGGCACGCCGAAGATCCGCTTCCAGGCCCTGCTGTGGCCAGTCACGGACGCAAGCTTCAACAACGCATCCTACAACCAGTTCGAGAACGGCCACTTCCTCACCCGCAACATGATGAAGTGGTTCTGGGATAACTACACCACCGACCCGCGCCAGCGCGCCGAGATCTACGCCTCGCCGCTGCAGGCTTCGACCAAGCAACTGAAAGGCCTGCCGCCGGCCCTGGTACAAACCGCGGAGTTCGATGTACTGCGTGATGAAGGCGAAGCCTACGCCCGCAAGCTGGACGCCGCCGGCGTGGAAGTCACTTCCGTGCGCTACAACGGCATGATCCATGACTTTGGCCTGCTCAACGTGCTGGCCAAGGTCCCGGGCACCCGCGCAGCGATGCAGCAAGCCGGCGAGGCGATCAAGGAACACCTGAAGTAAGAACTGAAAGCAGAAACGAAAAAGCCCGCTTTCGCGGGCTTTTTCCTGTCTCGCTAAAAGGCTCAGGCCTTGACGCGGGACTTGTACTCGCCAGTGCGGGTATCGATTTCGATGGAATCACCGATTTCGCAGAAGGCGGATACTTGCAGCTCGGCACCGTTGTTCAGGCGAGCGGTCTTCATGACTTTGCCGGAGGTGTCGCCACGGACGGACGGCTCGGTGTAGGCGATCTGGCGAACGATGGTGGTCGGCAGTTCGACGGAGATCACGCGATCGTTGTAGAACACGGCTTCGCAGACGTCGGTCATACCGTCTTCGATGAAGGTCAGCACGCCTTCCAGGTCGGCCTTTTCGATCTCGTACTGGTTGAACTCGGGGTCCATGAACACGTACAGCGGGTCCGCGAAGTAGGAGTAGGTCACTTCCTTGCGTTCGAGGATGACCGGCTCCAGCTTGTCGTCGGCCTTGAATACGGTCTCGGTGCCGGCGCCGGTCAGCAGGTTCTTCAGCTTCATCTTGACGACTGCGCTGTTACGGCCGGATTTGTTGAACTCGGCCTTTTGGATGACCCAGGGAGCGCCATTGATGTTGGCGACTTGGCCGGCGCGGAACTCTTGAGCGGTTTTCATACGAATATCCGATGTGGATGAGTGACAAAAAACAGGCCGCGTATCATAGCGAATTTGTACAAAACTGCACCAGACCCGTCGCGAGATCAGTGCGCGCGGCCTGTTGGACGCACCAGCGCTCGGCATGCCGCGCGATCTCCGGCCAGTGCGTCGACAGCGCGTTCCAGGCCTCGCCCATGCCTTCGCCCCGGTTCCAGGCGCGCCAGGCTTCGGTCAGCGCGGCAGCCGCGGCCGGGGACAAGGCCTGGCAATAGAGGCTGAGAAACGCCTCCAGTTTGTCCCAATGGGCATCTTCGTCCTGCTTGTAGATATGCCAGAGCAGCGGACGCGCGGCCCATTGGGCACGGACAAAGGAATCCTCCCCGCGCACCGCATTGAGATCGCAGCACCAGAGAATCCGGTCGTAATCGTCCTGGCTGACGAAAGGCAGGACCTGGATCACCAGTTGGCCACGACGAAAACGGCTGCCCGCGCTCAACATATCCTCCCCCAGCCAACGAGCCAGGTCCGCCAGCACCCGACCAACGGGCACCAGCAATTGCACCGGTCGAGGGCCCGCCGCCAACGCCTCCATCCACCCAGCCAGACTGCTGTTCTCGTAGGCAAAGAGCGAAATCAGCAGTGCGCCCTCCTCCAGTTCCACGCCCAGCGTTTCGAGGAAAGCCCGGCGCGCCTGCGGGTCGGCCTGGAAGGCCTGGCGGTGCTCCATCAAGGCAGCCTCCCGCAGCACGCCCCCGGTGCCATCGGCAAATCCAGGGAAGTAGAAGACCTTCTGCAGCCCGTTGGGCTGGAAAGACGGCAGCCCGTGGCAACCGGCCACCCAGTCTTCAGCGCTGAGGTATTCCAGATTCAGCCAACGGGGCGTGTCCGCCCTGGCGGCCATTGCTTCCAGGTAGGGTTCAGGCAGCTGGCACGCGAAGGCTTCGATCACCACATCCGCCGGCTCCGCCGGTTGCCAGTCGCGCTGCCAGTGGCGGATTTCCACGCCCTGCTGCCACTGGCTTTCCGCCTCGGGATCGGCCTGGGGACAGAGCGGCGCAAAAACCGCCGGCTCATCCACCCAGAGGCGCACCGCCTGGCCATGTTCGGCCACCAGTTGTCGCGCCAGGCGCCAGGTCACGCCGATATCGCCAAAGTTGTCGACGACGTTGCAGAAAATGTCCCACTTCACGATGCGGCTTCCAGCAGAAAACCGCAGTTTAACCAAGACACCGGGCGCACAAACAAAATGCCCGCCATAAAGGCGGGCCAAGGGAGCATGGTGCCGAAAAAGGATTGCGTGGAGCCGGAGCCTCAGGCCAGCAGCGCGTGCGGGCTGTGCTGGCGGCGAGCCAGTTCCAGGTGCCAGATTGCCTTACTGGCGCCGGCGGCCTCGCGGGAGGTGAAGGGGCCGGAACGCATTACACCGTCCACCACCACGAACCAGCAGGCTATATGACCATCAGCCCGGAGCGTTTCCGGAACCGCTGTACCGACCAGGGACATGACATCGACGTGGGACATGGCCTCACCTCCTTCGCTTCACATGGTGCAAAGACTATGGGGCAGGCCGGACCAATAGAAATCAGTTGCCTCAATAGTGGCTATCCATATCAGCAATTGGCCGCCTATCCGCAAACTGGACAGCACCGAATTGGTGCGACTAGATTGATGACTCATGGCCATAAGCCATGAATCACTCCCTTCGACAGGACGTCAAACCATGTTCGCCCTCGCCCGCCCCACCTCTTTGCCCGCACTGTGCGCCTCCTCTTGCCAGCTCAACTCAAGGCGCTTGCCATGAACGGCTCGATCAAGCGTTTCTTCAATGACCTCAGCGTTCGCCAGAAGCTGCTGACCGGATTCGGCCTGGTACTCGCCATCACCCTGCTCGTGGCCTGGACCAGTTGGCGCGCACTGGAAGGCGCCCTTCACCGCTTCGACATCCTGCTACGGGTCAACGACATCGATACCAAGCTCTATCAGGTGCGCCAGCACGAGAAGGACTTCATCATTCGCAGTGACGAGCAGGCCATCATCAATGCGCTGCAGCTTATCCGGGAGATTCAGGGCATCGCAGACAACACCCTGAAGGTGATGACCATCCCCAGGACCATCGACCTGATGAAGCAGATCCAGGCGGATCTCGGCCAGTACCAGCAGAAGCTGACCGGTCTGGCGGATATGGAGAAAAACAAGCGCAGCGCCCAACAGAACATGGAGCAGGCCGCCCGTGAGGCGCTCAAACAGTTCGATGAGCTGGAACAGCGCCTCACTGCAGCGGCCTTGCAACAGATCCGCCAGAGCGGCGACGAGAATGGCATTCGCGCCCTGGAAAGCGCGACCCACGCCTCCGGCATGGCCAAGGATGTGCTCACCGCGCGGCGCCATGAAAAGGACTTCGTCATGCGCGGCGACGACCAGTACGCCAGCAAGCTCAGTGCCCTGTTCGATGCCCTCGACAGCCGGGCCAATGACCTGGCCGGCAGGATCAGCGAGCCGAGTGCCCGCGAGGACCTTGATGCGGCACGCAAGCAGATCGAGCGTTACCGCAGCGAATTCGCCAACCTGCGCCAGAGCATCCAGCTCCATGCCGACTCTGAAACTGAACTCACTACCCGTGCTTCGGGCATTTCCGACGCCTCTACCGATGCCCTGAACATTCAGATGCAGTTGCTGGAAGCTGACGCCCACCAAGCCAAGACCATCCTGGTCACCGCGGCCGCCATCGGCTTTGTGGTGGGGCTTCTATCGGCGCTGCTGATCGCCCAACTGATCGTGGTGCCCCTGCGCCAGGCGGTTAACCAGGCACGCAAGGTCGCGGCCGGTGATCTGACCTCGGATATACGCAGCGACCGCAAGGATGAGCTGGGTCAGCTGATGCAAGCCATGCAGGACATGACCGAGAGCCTGCGCAGCCTGCTCAAGCGCCTCAGCAGCGGCATCGAACAACTTGCCACCGCCGCCGAAGAGATGTCCGCCGTGACCGAGCAGACCAGCGCTGGCGTCACCCAGCAAAAGATGGAAACCGAGCAAGTGGCCACGGCCATGCACCAGATGGTCACCACCGTCCAGGACGTCGCCCGCAACGCCGAGTCCGCAGCCGATTCCGCCGGCCACGCTGACCGCCAGGCGCAGCATGGCACCCTCGTCGTCCAGCAGGCCATCGAACGCATCGAAAACCTGGCATACGCCATCGAGCAGTCCGCCGGCGCCATCGAACGGCTCAAGCACGACAGCACCAACATCGGTACGGTGCTCGATGTGATCAAGAGCATCGCCGAACAGACCAACCTGCTCGCACTCAATGCCGCTATCGAAGCAGCCAGGGCCGGAGACGCTGGACGCGGCTTCGCCGTGGTGGCCGACGAAGTACGCGCCCTCGCCCGCCGCACCCAGGAATCGACCACCCAGATCGAGCAACTGGTCAGCACCCTGCAGGACGGCGCCCAAGGCGCAGTGGACATGATGGGCCGCAGCCGCACTGAGGCCGGCCAGACCGTAGAGGCCGCCAAGGAAGCCGGCGACGCCTTGCTGGCGATCAACACTTCGGTGTCCAACATCCAGCAGCTCAACCAGCAGATAGCGACTGCTGCGGAGCAGCAGAGCGCCGTGGCGGAGGAGATCAACCGTAGCGTCACCAACATCCGGGATGTAGCCGAGCAATCCGCTGCCGCGACTGAAGAGACCTCGGTCGCCAGCGTGGACCTCGCCCGACTTGGCACAGAGCTGCAAACCGAAGTCGGGCGCTTCCGTCTGGCCTGAATGCAAAAGCCCCCTGCCCGCTCGCACGGACAGGGGGCAACCAGAGACAGTAAAGCGGCTTCAACAGGGGGGGCCGGTTGCCCAAGGCCCCAACCACCACCGGCAGCCCGTTGGCGAGGCTGGCCGCGCCGCATCGCGACATGCAGCTGCGGGCCTATCGCATCCTCGGCACGCTGTGCTGCCGAGCGGCAAGGTCCTTGGTGGTGACCGCCTCGCGACCCTGCGAGCTTTCCTCATCATGCTTGAATGACCTTGGCATTTCGTACATTGCGGCTTACCATAAACACGTTTCGCACACCATGCAAACACGATAAGTGAGCCAAGGACGATTCATTCCGTCATTAAGATTCGCGGCATGAACACGCTTGGATCGCGCATAGCGCACTACAGAAAGCTGAAAGGACTCTCTCAGCAGGCCCTGGCAAACGAGTGCGGGTGGGAATCACAGTCCCGTATCGGCAATTACGAGCGGGATACCCGCGAGCCCTCGTTCGAAGACCTCAGGCGAATCGCCAAGGCGCTGGAGGTATCGCTCAACGACCTGCTCAATTCCGCCATGCAGATTGCCGAATCCAAAGATGGCCGCTACGGCCCCGCACAGCCCCTCAGCCCACGCTCACGCCAAGTGCTGGAGCGCCTCACGCTTGCCGCCAACGAAGGCCGCCTGGTCGAGCAGGATCTGATCCTGCTCGACCAGATCGCTCGACGCCTGGAAAAGCCCGACGACTGATTCGAGTCGACCCTTTTCACAGGCTACCTGCCTCATGGACATGGGTGTCCGATCCCCGTGCCTCGAGAGGTACCGCCCATGCGTGCCAACGTCGTGAAGATCGCCTTGCTGGCCGTCATACTCGCCAGCAGCAACGGCTGCATCATCCATCACTTCGATGACGACCATCACCGTGGAGGCTGGGACGACCGCCACGGACACGATGACTAAGACCGGGACGGACACAGGAAAGGCCGCCGCTGAGCTGCAAAAAGCAACGCGGTCGTCAGGCTCTTGACGGACCTTCTGCATCCATCGCGACCGGGTGTATAGTCGAAAACCCCGGCCTCCCAGCGAGCGGTCGCCCATGGCTGCTTCCTCTCCCGGAATGTCTAGACGCCAAGTGCTCACGGCCTTTGCCGCCCTCGGCGCCGCCCTGGCCATGGGCGATGCCCTGGCCACGCGGATTGACGTGACGCTACGGCCCCGAAACCTCCATGCCCGCCTGCTAAACCGCGATCGCCACCTGCGCCTGGAGCGCCCAGCCTCCGGCGAAGTCGTCACCTTCTGCTACTTCCGCAAGGGCAAGGGCTGGGATCTGGAAGGCTATCGCCAGGGCTGCCGAATCCTGCGAGACGTTAAGTACCGAAGCACGGTAAAGGTCAACGTCAAACTGCTCGATCTGCTCTTCCTCATTCAGGCCTGGCTGCGCATCAACCAGTTACCCACCCGTATCCTGATCAACAGCGGCTATCGCACCCCGCAGCATAACGCCACTCTGGAAGGCGCTGCCCGCCACTCCCTGCACATCCGTGGCATGGCCGCCGACATCCGCATCCCCGGCGTCAGCATAGAGCGACTGGGCAAACTGGTTCGCGGCATCGGTGCCGGTGGCGTGGGCTTCTATCCCTCGAAAGGCTTCATCCACGTCGACGTTGGTCGCGTCAGAACCTGGCGCGTCGCCGAGCTGGTAGAGCCAGGGCAGGAGGAATGGGCCTTGGCCGTGCTGGACCAAGGCGAAAACTTCGCCTGATCTCAGTCGAAATCAGCGCAATCACCGCACACGAACTGGCCGCGACGGTCCGTCCTGCCGGTCAACTCGCCGCAGTAATCGCACTCGCCTTCCGACACATCGAGCGGATCGGTTTCCTCGTCATCGAAGAACTCGTCATCCAGGTCATCGTCATTGTCCAGCAAGTGATCATGCTCGGGTTCATGGAGGTCGAGATCGTCGTCCATAGCACTGTGCCGTAAGGGGAGTCGAAAGGTCGCGGACTATAGCGCCGAGGCGGCAGAGCCGCCATCGGCCGGGCCGGGCAAATCGATGGATGGGCTATCGCCCGCTCTGGATTGCTATGCTCGCGGAGCGAATCACTTACCTGAGAACATGACATGGACGTTCTTCGAATGACCGCATGCGCGCTCGCGCTGATGGTATCCGGCTGCCAGACCACCGAAGTCTGGAAGGAACCTCAAGCCGAGTACGTCCGGATCGTGCCTTCCACCCCGGACGAGGATGTTGAGGTCGGGCTGAAATCGTCTGGCCGCGAGTACCACTGCGCGCAGCGCCACAGGAATGACCGTGACACGGACAAGGTCTGCTACGCGAAAGTGACGCCCATGGAAATCGCCAAGAACGTCGCCATCAAGCTTCAACGCACCCCCGAAGCACTTGCCATGGACACCGGCAAAATCATCTACGTCGTGGGTTACACATTGCTCGATGGCCTGTTCAAGGTGGGCTACCACAACTGATCAATGCCACCGCGCCGCTGGCTTCGACCCACGCGGCCCTTTTACCGCCGTAGCGCCTGGAATCGTCGGGCTGTACCAGGAGGCCGCAACGCCTACAGGGACAACCCATGGAGGCGAGCACCAGGGGTGCCTCCCCGCGTTGTCGCACACAAACAAAAAGCCCCTGATCTCGTTAGAAATCAGGGGCTTTTGTATACGGAAAGTGGCGGTGAGGGTGGGATTCGAACCCACGATACGGTTTCCCGTATACACACTTTCCAGGCGTGCTCCTTCAACCGCTCGGACACCTCACCGGAATCTCTTCGAGACGTTGGCCCCGTCGAGGTGCGCTAATTTAGTGGAGTGTTTTCCGGAATGCAAACACTTTTTTCATAAATTTCATGCGTTTATGAAAATTTCTTCCGCATGCCAATTTCCACTTCTGCTGTCAAGTGGCCGGTCACGGCATAGCGGAGGCTTTTTGAACCGGGGGCGAGGAGCCAGGAACTGGGGATGACTGAGCAGTCAGTCTCAGTCCTTTACCTCCACGGTAGCGCTGAGTAACGTCGATCCACTTCTTAACAAGGAACCTGCCATGAGTGAGCTGATTTCCTACCAACTCGAAGACGGCATTGCCACCCTGACCCTCAGCAACGGCAAGGTGAATGCCATCTCCCCTGATGTGATCGCTGCCTTCAACACCGCGCTGGATCGCGCCGAACAGGACCGCGCCATCGTCATCATCACTGGCCAGCCGGGCATCCTTTCCGGTGGCTACGACCTGAAAGTGATGACCTCCGGCCCGCAGAACGCCGTCGCCTTGGTCGCTGCCGGTTCCACGCTGGCCCGCCGCATGCTGGCACACCCCTATCCCGTCATCGTCGCCTGCCCGGGTCATGCCGTAGCGAAAGGAGCCTTCATCCTGCTATCGGCGGACTACCGCATCGGCGTCGAAGGTCCGTTCAGCATTGGCCTCAACGAAGTGCAGATCGGCATGACCATGCACCACGTGGGCATCGAACTGGCACGTGATCGTCTGCGCAAGTCCGCCTTCCACCGTTCGGTGATCAATGGCGAGATGTTCGATCCGCAGGGCGCGCTGGATGCCGGCTTCCTCGACAAGGTCGTACCGATCGAGCACCTGCAGGAGGCCGCCCGCGCCGCCGCCTTGCAACTGAAGAAGATCAACATGACCGCCCACCGCAACACCAAGCTCAAGGTCCGCAAGGCGCTGCTGGAAACCCTGGATGCGGCCATCGAGCTGGATAAACAGCACCTGGTTTAAGCTCCGGGACACGAAGAAGCCCCGCGATGCGGGGCTTTCTCTTTTGGGGTGGAGTTACATGGCTCCGCCGCTGTCATCGCCCGGTTCGGCACCCGCATGCTGGCCGTGATCGTCGCCGACATCATGGCCCGGCCCATCGTCCGCACCATGCCCGACGCCATGGGGCCCACCGTCGTCATGACCTGGGCCATCGTCTGCCCCGCGGTCGCTGTGGGCGCTACCGGGGCCGCTATTTCCCGAGTGGCCACCGTCACCGCTGTGACCACTGCCATCGCCACCGTGGCCGCTTCCGCTGCCGCCATGGCCACCTCCGCTGCCGCCGTGGCCACCACCGCTACCGCCATGGCCACCTCCTCCGCCGCCGCTGCCACCTCCGCCGCCACTTCCTCCACCCCCGCCATCCTTGGCATAGGCACTCGATGCGCCGGAAAGATCACCCGGCAAGACGGTGAAGGACAGACTCAAAACCGAGCAGATCGCCATCGCCAGTAAACACCTCTTTAGCGTCATGTCAGGCCTCGCGTTCTCAAGTGACTTACCTATTGAACACTAGAGAATGTAACAGCATGTTTCATAGGGTCTGACCGGTGGTGACCTCACAACGAAGCAGAGCCAACCCACTCACGACCTCCTCGATTACGCTCACCGGAGAACGTAACCAGGCGCTATGGGGATTCTCTGATGCCGGCCTTGGAGAGCGCAGCATGCGGACCTGGGGCTGTTCCTGGATCAACGCGGCCAGGCCTCGGGTTGAGGCTTCCGGGGCGAAAGAGTCGCCGTGGATGCCTATGAACAGGGACGGCGTCCGGGTGTGCCGAGGATGGGTCAGATCCAACCCGAGGTGATCGAAATTGCCCGTCCAGGCCACTCGCCCCCAATCGCGCATCAGGCTGCGCGCTTCGTGGCCACCGAAACCGATAGTCTTGCCCGGCAGGTATCCGAACACGGCAGTCAACAGGTTGAAGATCAAGGCCACGCTGGGCGTCAGCAAGCGCTGCCTGCCCTGCCAGTTGCGGTAATGAATATTCCCGCAGGCCACGCCCACCACCGCCACCTCGGCCTGGGGATTGGCGGCAGCGAACAACGTCGCGATATGCCCGCCCAGGCTATGACCCAGCAAAACCAGGCGACCTTGGGGAAAATGCTGGCGAGCAGCCTTCAACAAGCTCGGTACGAACTCATCGACCAAATCACGGTAGCCATAGTCCAACCGACGGCTCGGCCGTGGAGCACTTTCTCCCTGGCCGGGCCAGTCCACTACCAGCACGTGGTTGCCGGCAGCCACCAGGCCCAGGGCAAAGTTTTCGTACTTGCGCGCAGCTACGCCAAGGGCCGGCAACAGGATCAATACAGGACCGGCAACGGCCGAACGGTAGACCCGATAGGGGCAATCAAATCGACCTGCAGAAAATCGGATGGCCTCGATCAATTTGTTCTCCTTGTTTCGATCGGTGAGGAGGGGCGACCAATTTAGAGCAACTACTCTAGACCTGTCATTGCAGAACCTCGGCCTTCAGCAAGACTCAGAAGATCAGGCGCGATAATCTGCGCGCCAAACCTCCCACCAACGGATGAAGGAACAGCTGAACCATGGGTCGAGTCGTTGCCGCCGCGGTGTACACCAAAGGCCGGAAAGTAGCCGACATAACCCTCGATGAAGGCTTGCAGTGGGCCAGCAAACCGGGGCACTTCGTCTGGATAGGCCTTCATGACCCCGGCGCGGAAGAGCTGAGCAACCTGCAGCGACAGTTCGACCTGCACGAACTGGCCCTTGAAGACGCCCTCACCCGCCATACCCGCCCCAAGCTGGAAACCTTCGGTGACGCCCTGTTCCTGGTGGTCTATTCGCCGATCGAGGTCGAAGGTGAACTGCAGTTCATCGAGACGCAACTGTTCGCCGGCAAGGGCTACATCATCAGCGCCCGCTATGGCGAATCCGCGCCCTACTCCCGCGTTCGCCAGCGCTGCGAGGCGCGCCCGCTGTTGCTTGACCACGGCGAAGACTTCGTCCTCTACGCACTGCTCAGCTTCGTGCTGGAAAATTATCGGCCACTGATGGACAGCTTCCATGCGGAGCTGGAGGAGATCGAACAGAACGTGCTGGAGCGACCACTGGGCAAGTCCGATGTCGAGCGCATCCACTGCTTGCGCCGCGACCTGCTGCGCCTGCGCCGTTACATCGGCCCCATGGGGGAAATCTGCGAGGAGCTGCAGCGTCTGGACTTCCCTTTCATCGACAAGCACATGCGGCCTTACTTCCGCGACATCGCCATCCATGTCAAACGCCTGCTTGAAGACCTGACCGGCCTGCGCGAAATGGCCGATCACGCCATTGAAATCGGCTTGCTGCTGGAGTCTTCCAGACAGAGCGTGGTGCAACGCAAATTCGCCGCCTGGGCCGCCATCCTTGCCTTCCCAACGGCAGTTGCGGGCATCTACGGCATGAACTTCCAATACATGCCGGAGCTGACGTGGCAATACGGTTACTTCGGCGTGCTGGGGCTGGTGGCAACCGGGTGTACCGGGCTCTATGCCAGCTTCAAGTACTACGGCTGGCTGTGAAGGGCGACGTCTGCTGCGCTGGAAATCCATCGCGTGGATTTCCGGCCCGTGGATGGTGAACGAAAGGGCCACGTCCCGTGCGACAAAAAACCCGCCTGAAGGCGGGTTTTTCCGTACAGATCCGATCAGGCCGCGCGGTCGCGAGCGATGAAACGCATCATCCACTCGGCCACGGCAGCACCCTGGTGGTCGCGGTTCAAGCTGCTCACGCCTTGCTTGTAGACCTCATCGCCGAGGAAATCCTGGCGCAGGTCGAGCAGTGCGCGGGAGTAATCGTGGACGAACTCCGGGTGGCCCTGGAAGCACAGCACCTGGTCGCCCACGGCGTAAGCGGCGTTCGGGCAAAAGTCGCTGGAGGCCAGCAACGTGGCGTTTTCCGGCAGCTGAGTGACCTGGTCCTGGTGGCTGATCAACAGGGTCAGGTCCTCCAGTTCGGGAGTCATCCACTCCGGCTTCTGTTTCAGCTGGTAGCTATGGGTGCCCACGCCCCAGCCCTGCGTAGCACGCTCGGTACGCCCACCCAGCAACAGGGCGAGTAGTTGGTGGCCGAAGCAGACGCCTAGCAGTTTGTCGCCGGCCTCGTAGCGCGCCAGCAGGAACTCCTTGAGCTTCAGGATCCAGGGATCGGTACCGAAAGAGTCGGCCTTGCTGCCGGTCACCAGGTAGGCGTCGAACGTCTCACCCTCAGGCGGGTAATGCCCCTGCACCACGTTGTAGACACTGAACTCCGCAGCAATCGGCTGTTTGGCGAACAGCTGCTCGAACATCAGGCCGTAGCCTTTGTATTGATCGACCAGTTCGGGGCGGAGAATGTCAGTTTCGAGAATGCAGATGCGAAGTGGCATTAGCTCATGGTTCCTGAAATGCAGAGAGGCTCTATGTAGGGAAAATGTGCGATTTATTTAACACAGTGACGGTGTGATTGAAATACCACTTGATCCCCTCCCCCATAGCCAACGCCTAACAGGGCGATAGGCTGCATCAGGTGCCGTGCCTCCCCTGCCGAAGCCACCAGGCTGTGCCGCTCTAGCTCGGCGCTTAACAAGCCACGTCAAGTAAAATTGACGACGCCCGACGGAACTATTGGTGCCGTCGATACTTACCATGCCTGAACGTCGTTTTTTCATCGAAAGGATTTTCGCGACTCTACGTCCACCCCAAGTCCCCCGGTCGCGGAGTCCAGAAATGAGCAACCCCACTATTCAGTACGCACGTAATGGCGCCCTCGCCAGCCTCGGCCTGTATTTCGTCGTGGTGATGGTGGTGCTTGCCATCAGCTTCGGTTACGAGCGCGGTCGCATCGGGGTGAGTCCCACAGACGCATCCATGAGTTTCTACCAGCAACTCAGTCAGAGCATCCCAGTGTTGCTGGCGAGCCAGAAGAAACCCAGCGGTAGACACCAAGGCTGACACCCGGCACAGGCAAGACCGAAAATGAAACAGCACAGGAACCGACTCTATTTCCTCACCGCCCTGGCAGTCATGACCAACGGTTTTTCGTTGATAGGCTGCGCCCACGGCTCGGTAGGTTCGTTGGCGAAGAACATCGAAGCCAACCACAACATCAGCCGCGGAATCACCAACGAGCGCGCCATGCACGTCCTGTCGGGCAACCCGCCGACCGGCCGCGAGATCTCGCTTCCTGCTGTCTTCGACATGAGTTCGCTGGCCTGCTGCACCAGCTAACCGCTGGAATGACGCCAGGCCTAGCCATCCAATTGGCATAGCCCCTCGGACTTATCCGCTGCGGCGTCAGAAGCACTCGTCGACGAATGCAGACACCAGCCCATCTGCACGAAGGCAACTGACGCCCTGCGAATGGACTCACTCTCTGCGGCAACTAGCCCAACTGATGGAACAGCGCGCGAACGGCTGGGGCAGAGCTATTTGATCACCCCTTCAGACGGTCAGCACCCGCATCAAATCAGCTTACTTCCAGTTCCCTGGGGGTAACTGGCTCGCGGAGTTCAGTGATACTTGTTTTCAGGAACTCAGGGAGAAAGCCCGCATGACTGAAAACAAGTTTCAAGAACGGTCATTGAACCCGCTCACCAAAGGCCTTGGCGCCACCCCTCCGGATTGCACACTGGAAGCGATGGAAACGCTGGGCTGGAACATACTCGACGAAGACGTCAGCCTGCCGGTGGCGGTCCTGCGCCAAAGCCGCATCCGCCACAACCTGGAGTGGATGCGCCAGTTCATCCAGCGCTACGGCGTGCAACTGGCCCCCCATGGCAAGACCACCATGAGCCCCACCCTCTTCCACCTGCAGCTGGCGCACGGTGCCTGGGGCATCACGCTGGCGACCTCGCCCCAGGTGCAGGCCGCCTATGCCGCCGGCGTCCGTCGCGTCCTGCTGGCCAATCAACTGGTGGGCAAAGGCAACATGGCAATCGTCTCGCGGCTCCTGCAGGACCTGGACTTCAGCTTCTGCTGCCTGGTGGACTCCCCCGCCAACGTGGACGCCCTCGGGCGCTACTTCGACGAGGCCGGCCAGCGCCTGCGCGTGCTGATCGAATACGGCGTTCCGGGCGGTCGCACCGGCATCCGAAATCCGGATCAGGAAGCCGAACTGCTCGAGGCCATCAGACGCTGGCCGCAGTCCATCGATCTGGTGGGCATCGAGCTCTACGAAGGTGTGCTGCAGGAAGAGGACGCCATCCGCGCGCTGCTCCGCCATGTCCTGCAGCGCGCCCGCGCCCTGGCCGATGGAAACTGCTTCGCCGAGCCGGAGATTCTGCTTTCTGGTGCGGGTTCGGCCTGGTTCGACGTTGTCGCCGAAGAGTTCGCCGGCCAGGACATCGGCCACCCGCTGCAGGTGATCCTGCGCCCCGGCTGCTACCTGACCCACGATGCCGGCATCTACCGCGACGCCGAGCAACGCATCCAGGCCAACAACAGGGTGGCGCGGGAAATGGGACGCAGCCTGCTGCCGGCGCTGCAGCTCTGGGCCAACGTACAGTCCATGCCGGAGCCTGGCCTGGCAATCATCGCCCTGGGCAAGCGCGATGCCGCATTCGATGCCGGTATGCCCATCACGTCGTTGCACCACCGCCCTGGCTCGGATCACACGCCGACGGCGGCGCCGGCGGACTGGCGCATCACCCGCATGATGGACCAGCACGCCTTCATGACCCTCCCGCTCGAAGCCGACCTGGAGGTCGGCGACCTGCTGGCCTTCGAGATCTCCCACCCCTGCCTGACCTTCGACAAGTGGCGGCAACTGCTGCTGGTGGATGACGACTACCGAGTGGTCGGAGCCGTGGAAACCTTCTTCTAGCCGCACAACCCATTACCCAACCAAGCCCCCGCCCACGGGCGGGATGGCCCCCTTTTGCCTGACGAACAAGGAACACCCTATGCACGCAGCGACAGGAAGCCCGCTGTTGGTTTACGCCGCGCTCGCCATCATCGCCCTGGCGGTTCTGATCGCTCGCTACCGCCACATCGCCCTGGTAGTGGCGCTCGGCACCATGTTCGGCAAGATGATGGCCGAATCGGGCGGCGCCGAGCGCATCGCGCAGACATTGATTACCCGTTTCGGAGAGCGCAACGCCCACTGGGCCATGGCCTGCATCGCCTTCCTCTGCGGCCTGCCGCTGTTCTTCGAGGTGGGCTTCGTGCTGCGGGTGCCCATCGCCTTCACCATCGCCAAGCGCATTGGCTCGTCGGCGTTGATGACCGGACTACCCATGGTTGCCGGGCTCGGTGGTACACGGTCTGGTTCCGCCGCACTCCGCAGCCGTGCTGGCAGTGGGCGAATACTCGGCCCAGGTCGGTCGCACCGTGCTCTTTGCCATCCTCGTCGGCGTTCCAACTGCGGCCATCGCCGGACCGATTTTCGCCCATTCCGGCGCATGCGATGCCGGACATCTCGCTACCCCTCTGAACGCTCATCGATCCGCCCCTCTCCCCGAAAGGGAGCGGGCGGCGACCATCTGGCGTGAAAGGCGTTCGTCTCCGCCAAGTTCCGGTAGACTGCCGGCCCGTTTTTCACTCAAGGGTACGCAGCAGTGTTCATCAAGGCGTTACGAGTCGGCCTGGGCCAGTTGATCATCTTCCTCGATTTCATCACCCGTCCGCGCAAGCTGCGCCGCAACCCGGAAGCGCAAGCCCGGGTAGCGGAAGAGACCGCCAACCTCGCGCTCTACCAGTTCAACGCTTGCCCCTTCTGCGTGAAGACCCGGCGCGCCATGCACCGGCTGAACCTGCCGATCGCCCTGCGCGACGCGAAGAATGATGAAACCCATCGCGCGACCCTGCTGGCCGGCGGCGGCAAGATCAAGGTGCCCTGCCTGCGCATCGACGAGAACGGTGAAAGCCGCTGGATGTACGAGTCCAACGACATCATCCGCTACCTGGAAAGCCGCTTCGCCAAGGCCTGAACCAGGTTCCGGGCACAAAAAAACCGGCTCACATCGAGCCGGTTTTTTTATGCGCTGCGGGACGCTAGAACGGCTCGCCCTTGGCCGCCTTGTCCAGCAACAGCGCTGGCGGTTCGAAACGCTCGCCATACTGCTCGGCCAGATAGCGCGCGCGGGCGACGAAGTCCTGCAGGCCGTACTGGTTGATGAACTGCAGAACACCGCCGGTCCAGGCCGCGAAGCCGATGCCGAAGATGGAGCCGATGTTGGCGTCGGCGGTCGAGAGCAGCACACCTTCCTCCACGCACCGCACGCTTTCGATGGCCTGGATGAAGAGGATGCGATCACGCACGTCCTCTTGCGGGATCTGCTTGTCGGCCTTCTCGAAGCGCGTCTTCAGCTCGGGCCAAAGGTGCTTCCGACCGCCAGCCGGGTAGTCGTAGAAGCCGCCACCGGCCGCCTTGCCCGGACGTTTGTACTCGTTGACCATCAGGTCGATCACAGCGAAGGCCGGATGCGTCGGCATCACCTTCCCCTCGGCCTTGAGGTCTTCAGCGGTCTGGTTGCGGATGTGAGTCATCAGGCTCATGGAGACTTCATCAGAAATCGCCAGCGGCCCAACCGGCATGCCGGCCTTGCGGGTTTCGTTCTCGATCATCGCAGCGGAAACACCCTCGCCCAGCATGGCAATACCTTCATTGGTGAAGGTGCCAAACACGCGGGAGGTGAAGAAACCGCGGCTGTCGTTGACCACGATGGGGGTCTTCTTGATCTGCAGGACGTAGTCGAATCCGCGGGCCAGGGTTTCGTCCGAGGTCTTCTCGCCACGGATGATCTCCACCAACGGCATGCGGTCCACCGGGCTGAAGAAATGCAGGCCGATAAACTTTTCGGGCTTGGCCACCGCCTGCGCCAGACCGGTGATCGGCAAGGTCGAGGTATTGGAGGCGATCACTGCATCCGGCAACGCAGCAGCTTCGGCCGCGGCGGTGACCTTGGCCTTCAACTCGCGATTCTCGAACACGGCTTCGATGATCAGGTCGCAACCGTCGAAGTCAGCGTCGCTGTCGGTCGGCTTGATGCGGGCGAGAATGGCGTCGCGCTTTTCGGCCGCCATATGGCCACGGCTCACCAGTTGGTCGAGCAGGCCCTGGGAATAGGCCTTGCCCTTCTCTGCGGCCTCCACCGACACATCCTTCAGTACCACCTCGATACCGGCGATGGCGGAAACATAGGCAATGCCCGCCCCCATCATGCCGGCGCCAAGCACGCCCACCTTCTTCGTCACGTGCGGCGCCGGACCCTTGGGCCGCGAGCTGCCGGCGTTGATCTCGTTCAGCTGGAACCAGAAGGTGCCGATCATGTTCTTCGCCACCTGGCCGGTGGTCAGCTCGGTGAAGTAGCGCGCCTCGATCAACTGGGCGGTGTCGAAGTCCACCTGCGCACCTTCGACGGCCGCGCACATGATCTTCTCCGGCGCGGGGAAGCAGCCCTTGGTCTTGTCACGCAGCACCGATGGAGCGATGGCGAGCATCTGCGCCACATTTGGGCTGGACGGCGTACCACCGGGAATCTTGTAGCCGGCGGCATCCCAGGGTTGTGCCGCCTTGGGATTGGCAGCGATCCAGGCGCGGGCCTTGGCCAGCATCTCGTCCGGGGTTTGCGCCAGGTCGTGGATCAAGCCGGCCTTGAGGGCCTGTTCCGGACGCACCTTGCGGCCTTCGGCCAGGTACGGCAGCGCTTTCTCGATGCCCAGCAGGCGCACCATGCGCACCACGCCGCCACCACCGGGCAGCAGGCCGAGGGTCACTTCCGGCAGGCCGAGCTGCACAGCGTTGTCGTTGAGGGCTATGCGGTGATGGCAGGCCAGGCAGATTTCCCAACCGCCACCCAAGGCCGCGCCGTTGATGGCGGCCACCACCGGCTTGCCGAGGGTTTCCAGACGGCGCAGTTGACCCTTGAGGCCCAGCACCATCTGGTAGAAGGCGTTCGCGTCAGCCTTGGTGACCTTGATCAGCTCGTTGAGGTCACCGCCGGCAAAGAAGGTCTTCTTGGCCGACGTGATGATCACACCGGCGATACTGTCCTTCTCGGCGTCCAGGCGCTCGACCGCCTTACCCATGGCCTCGCGGTACACCGCATTCATGGTGTTGGCGCTCTGGCCGGGCATGTCCATGGTCAGGACAACGATATTGTCCTGGCCTTTTTCGTAACGGATGGCGTCAGTCATTCTTTTTCTCCGCCTCAAACGCGCTCAATGATCGTTGCGATGCCCATGCCGCCGCCGACGCACAAGGTCGCGAGGCCGTAGCGCAGGTTGCGCGCTTCCAGCTCGTCCAGCAGAGTGCCGAGGATGGCGCAGCCGGTGGCGCCCAGCGGGTGGCCCATAGCGATGGAGCCGCCGTTGACGTTGACCTTCTCCTCCGGCACGCCCATGTCCTTCATGAACTTCATCACCACCGAGGCGAAGGCTTCATTGACTTCGAACAGGTCGATATCGGCCACGTTCAGGCCGGCCTTGGCCAGAGCCTTGCGGGTGGCCGGCGCGGGGCCGGTGAGCATGATGGTCGGGTCGGTGCTGGTGACCGCTGTGGCGACGATGCGTGCGCGGGGTTTCAGGCCCAGTTCCTTGCCCTTGGCGGCGGAGCCGATGAGCATGGCGGCGGCACCATCGACGATGCCGGAGCTGTTGCCCGGTGTATGCACGTGCTCGATTCGCTCGACCTGGCTGTACTTGCGCAGGGCAGTGGCGTCGAAGCCCATCTGCCCCATCATCTCGAAGCTGGGCTTGAGCGCACCCAGGCCTTCCAGCGTGGAATCAGCGCGAATGAACTCGTCATGGTCGAGCAGGACGATGCCGTTCTGGTCCGTGACCGGCACCAGGGATTTCTTGAACGCGCCGTTGGTACGGGCGCGCGCGGCCTTCTGCTGGGAACGTAGGGCGAAGGCATCGACATCCGTGCGGCTGAAGCCTTCCAAGGTGGCGATCAGGTCGGCACCGATGCCCTGAGGCACGAAGCTGGTGTGAAGATTGGTTTCCGGGTCCATCGCCCAGGCGCCGCCGTCAGAGCCCATGGGCACGCGAGACATGGACTCCACGCCGCCAGCGACCACCAGGTCTTCGAAGCCGGAGCGCACCTTCATCGCTGCCAGGTTCACCGCCTCAAGGCCGGACGCGCAGAAACGGTTGATTTGCTGGCCGGAAACCGTCTCGTCCCAGTCGGCAACCAGCGCAGCGGTCTTGGCGATATCGGCGCCCTGATCGCCCACCGGGGTCACGCAGCCAAGGACAATATCGTCCACCTGACTGGTGTCCAGGTCGTTGCGCTCCGCCAGGGCGCGCAGCAGCTCGGCGATCAGGTTGACCGGCTTGACGCTGTGCAGAGCGCCGTCCTTCTTACCCTTGCCGCGGGGCGTACGCACCGCGTCGAAAATGAATGCTTCGGTCATGGCGTCCTCTTGAGGCAGCTTGGCGGCACCTTAGGTGCCTGTTGTTCATTCCGTCGGCCGCCGGTGCTCCGGCAGGTTGTGGCTACCTTATCGCTATAGGCCATGGGCTCAATGACGGAAGTGCTCAGCCCCATTGACCGCTGCGCTCAGACGAACGGTCAGTTGATGGCCAGTTGCTGGCCAAGGTGAAAGGGATGTGTCTGGCCTCGGGGCCGCCCAACGAAGGCTGGAGGCTCCCAATAGCCCGGCGTTACTAGCGCTCAAGCGCTAGTTACCAACCGATATAAGCGATATGTGATGCCGGCCCTAGAGTTTGAAATGCAAGTAGCCGTCGTTGCCGGGTTTTGCCGGGGCGGTGTTTTTCCTAGCCACGGAGGCGAGCGAAGTTCCGGGCCGGCCGTAGGGAGCCCTGACCAACGCACCTCCAACAACAACAAAGGCAGTTGGCCATGTTCAAGCAGCCGAAAATGCGGCAAGCGAGCCTGATCGTCTTTGCCACAACAGTAATTCTCATCCTTCCCAACCTGACCCGTCTGGTCAGCTGATCGCCGCCCAACCACTGGTGGTCCTGTGCTGCGTACCGCCCCTGCGGTCAACGCAGCGCGGGTAGCCACCACGCCAGCAGCAATGGAATCAACACGAAGGACAGCAACGTCGAGCACATCACCAGGCTCGCTACCGCTTCTGGCGAACGCCCCGCGCGCACGGCAAACAGGTAGTTGAACACCGCCACCGGCATTGCCGATTGCAGCACCAGCACACCCAGGGCGAGCGGCGGCAGGTTCAGCATCCAGCCCGCCAGCCATCCCACGGCCGCACCGCAGAGAATTCGCATCGCGCCAAGCAACATGCCGTTGCCCAGGTGATGGATGCGGATACTGGCAAGGGAGACGCCGAGGGTCAGCAGCATGAGCGGGATGGTCATGCCACCCAGCAAGCCGATGGTGTTGGCGAGCCAGAGCGGTAATTGGAGGTCCCAGATCACCAGGGGCAACGCCAGGGCCAGGCTGATGAGGATGGGGTTGGCGAGGAGCTTCTTCGGCGAGCGCTCGGTGCCGGACAACAACAACCCCAAGCTGAAATGCCCCACTGATAGCACCAGGAAGAAGGCCACGGCCAACGCCAGCCCTTGCTCGCCAAAGGCATAGAGCGTAATGGGCAGGCCCATGTTGCCAGAGTTGGGAAAGAGATAGGCCGGCACCAGGATGCGCCAGTCCTGCCGGAACACCCGGCTGAGCAGGCTGCCGATCAGCCCCATCACCAGCATCACCACCAGGCAGGCAATGGCAACCTGGCCGAAGGCGTGACGATCAATCTCGGTGCGGCTGAGGGTGGAAAGCACCAGGCTCGGGGTGCCGATGTTGAGCACCAGGCGCGCAATGAATTCTGTGGGATAGGACTGCCCCGAACGAGCCCAGCCGTAACCGATACCGGCGGCTATCAGCACCGGCGCCATGACCGCGAACAACTCGGCCAGCATGGCCTCTCCTTAATAGCTGCCGACACCCGAAACAGGGCCCGAAACACGCGCAAGTTTGACGGAAAGCCGCGATCCTAACGGCCTGCGCCACCTCCAGGCAATTGTGCTAGGTTGCCTAAAGACCCTTCTTCGAGGGAGACACCATCATGCGTACCCTGCTCGCTGTTCTCGCGCTGTCCCAGTCCCTGGTCCTGAGCCTCCCGGCCACCGCCGGGGAAACCGACCAGGCCGCCGCCATCGAAGCCCTGCGCCAACCCAATGCCATCCTGATCGATGTCCGTACGCCTGAAGAAGTCGCCGAAGGCACCCTCTCGGGCGCACGCAACATCGGCTACGAAGACATCGGCCAACGAATTGCCGAGGTCGCCCCGGACAAAAACACACCCATAGTGCTCTACTGCCGCAGTGGCCGCCGCTCCAGCGTCGCCCAGGACAGCCTGCAGGAACTGGGCTACAGCCGGGTGATCAATGGCGGCGGCTACCTGGACCTGAAAACCGCCCTGGACAAGGACTGATCAATGCGCAAAGCGCTACTCGCCCTGCTCTTCTGCTTCACCCCGCTCCACGCCGCCGAGCTGACCCTGGAACTGCCCGGCGGCACCCGTACCTGGGATTCAGACGCCCTGCTCAGCCATCCCCAGGCGCAGGAGGTGAGCATTCCGGATGACGTTTCCTACAAGAAGACCATGCGGTACCGCGCCGTCCCGCTGGCCGCATTACTGGAAGGCGTCATGCCTGACCAGCACTTGCAAGCCGTGGCCCTGGACGGCTTCGCCGCCGAGTTGACCGCCGCGCCACTGCTGGCCACGAAAGGCGCCCGCGCCTGGCTCGCGATCGAAGATCCGGCCAAGCCCTGGCCGCCACTGGCCGCCGGCAAACCCAGCGCCGGCCCCTTCTACCTGGTCTGGACCGAGCCCAAGGCCGCGCGCATCGGCCCGGAGCAGTGGCCTTTCCAGGTGGCACGCATCCGCTATCTGCCCGCCGTGGCCGAACGCTTCCCTGCCCTGCTTCCGGCCGACAATGCCGGCGCTGAGGTGCAGGCTGGATTCGCCCAGTTCCAGAAAAACTGCCTGGCCTGCCATCGCCTCAACGGTGCCGGCGACGCGCAGTTCGGCCCGGACCTGAACATCCCCCACAACCCGACTGAATATCTGGCCGGCGACTTCCTCCCCCGCTACATCCGCAACCCGCAGAGCCTGCGCCGCTGGCCCCAGGGCAAGATGCCGGGCTTCTCGAAGGAAGCGATAACCGATGAGGAGTTGGGGCAGCTGATTGACTACCTCAAGCACATGGCGGGGAGAAAGGTCAGCCCTTAGGTGAGCGCCTAGCCCGAGCCCTGTAGGGGCGAATTTATTCGCCAAGGAGACCGAAGATCTCCCCTCCTGGCACGCTGCCTTGCCAAAACGCCCTCACCCCAGCCCTCTCCCAGAGGGAGAGGGGGTAGATCGTGCCGCAAGTGAAGTCAGCGCAATCCCTGTAGGGGCGAATTCATTCGCCAAGGAGGCCGAAGGTCTCCCCTCCTAGCACGCTGCCTTGCCAAAACGCCCTCACCCCAGCCCTCTCCCAGAGGGAGAGGGGGTAGATCGTGCCGCAAGTGAAGTCAGCGCAATCCCTGTAGGGGCGAATTTATTCGCCAAGGAGGCCGAAGGTCTCCCCTCCTAGCACCCTGCCTTGCCAAAACGCCCTCACCCCAGCCCTCTCCCAGAGGGAGAGGGGGTAGATCGTGCCGCAGGTGAAGTCAGCGCAATCCCTGTAGGGGCGAATTCATTCGCCAAGGAGACCGAAGGTCTCCCCGATCACACGTTGTATTCCACCGGCGGCGGCGGCAGCTCGCCGATCAGTTTCTGCAACCCGGCAGCCCATTGGCGGCGGATGTCGGCGAAGTATTTGTCTTCCTCGGTCACCCGGTAGCCGGCCGGCAGGATCAGGCTGTCACGGTGATAGACCAGCAGGTCCAGCGGCATGCCCACCGAGAGGTTGCTTCGGATGGTGGAATCGAAAGACACCAGGGCACAGCGCAAGCCTTCCTCCAGGCTGGTTTCGAACTCCAGGTTGCGGTCGAGGATCGGCTTGCCGTACTTGCTCTCCCCCAGTTGCAGGAAGGGTGTGTCCTGGGTGGCCTGAATGAAGTTGCCCTGGGGGTAGATGCTGTAGAGATCCGGCGGGTTACCGGCAATCTGTCCACCCACCAGGAAGGAGCAGGTGAGATCCGTATTACCGGCCAGCGGTGCGCCGTCGCGGGCGATGACTTCGCGAACGGTCTCGGCCACCAAGGCGGTGGCGTCGTAGAGGGTCGGTACGTTGTGCAAATTGGGGATCGAGCCGTCCAGGCGCTGCTTGAGCAGGTTCACCACCGATTGTGAGGTGGCCAGGTTGCCCGCGCTCTGCAGCACGATCAGCCGTTCACCGGTGACGCCGAAGGTGTAGAGCTTGCGGAAGGTGGCGATGTGGTCGATGCCCGCGTTGGTGCGCGAATCGGATACGAACACCAGGCCGTCGGCCAGATGCATGGCGACGCAGTAGGTCATGCCGCTACTTCTCCTTGTTAAGGCTTCCCGCGTCGTGTCTCCGGCCGCCGGCCCTTGCGGGCTGGCAGAAAGCGGCGGCCGGCGCCGTGGGAGGTCGGGAAACCCGACTTACTGTACTTGCACCAACAGCAGAGGCGGCGCGTCCACTTTGGCGTGCATCTGCTCGCCACCACCGCCCCGGCGCATACCGCGAACCGGGCAGGCATCCAGGTAATCCAGCCCGACCGCCAGCTTCAGGTGGCGCTCCGGGCGAGCCAGCTTGTTGGTCACATCGAAGCTGTACCAGGCATCCCCCAGCCAGGCTTCAGCCCAGGCATGGCTGGCCAGGTTCTGGTCATTGCCCTGGTACAGGTAGCCGGACACGAAGCGCGCCGGGATGCCCAGGCTACGAGCGCAGGCGAGAAAGGCGTGCGTGTGGTCCTGGCAGACTCCCGCACGCCCGGCGAAGGCTTCGGCAGCGGTGCTGTCGACGCGAGTCACGCCTTTCTTGAAGGGCATCTGCTCGTGCAGGCCTGCCATCAGGTCAATCAATCCATTGCGGTCACGGCGGTTGCCGCACTGCTGCGCCGCGAACTCGCGCAAGGCGTCGTCAGCGGTGGTCAGGCGGGTGAAGCGCAGGAAGGGCAAGGCCGACTGCTTGTCATGCTCAGCCTCACGCTTTTCGTCGATCTCCACCTGGCCGCGAGCACTGATGACGATGACATCGTGCGGCTCGTCCAGGGTCAGCACATGAAAGGTGTTGCCGAACGGGTCGATCTGCGCGCGTACCGGACGCGGCAAGGTCAGTTGCCAGCTCAAGACGTGCTGCCGTTCGTTTTCCTGGGGCGTCAGGCGCAGGTACTGGATGCTGGCGCGAACCTGATCGTCGTAGCGGTAGGTGGTGTCGTGGCGGATGGACAGTTTCATACAGCCTCCAGATACGAGCTGTGGATGGCCCGAGCCAATTGGCGGACCAGCAGGATGAAGTCGGTGAGCCAGGTGTGCAGGCCCTCCGCCAGAATCTCGTCGATGGCGGTGTAGCGCAGGCGCGCGTCCAGTTCGGCGGCCAGGCGCTGGGCCGGCCGGCCGTTATCCCCCGGAAGGCTGGCGAGGATGAGGTTCAGCTCCTCCATGCAGGCGCGCAGCGAACGCGGCACGTCGGCGCGTAAAAGCAGCAGTTCGGAAACCTGGCGGGAATTGGGGGAGCCGCGGTACACCTCGGTATAGGCCTCGAAAGAGGACAGTGCCCGGAGCAAGGCACTCCACTGGTAGTAGCCACGGGCGGAGTTGTCGCTGACCTCCTCCGACTCTTCACCAAACATTTCGTAGCGCGAATCCAGCAGGCGCAGGGTGTTGTCCGCCCGCTCGATGAAGGTGCCCAAGCGAATGAAGCGGTAGGCCTCGCCACGCATGATGGTGCCGTAGGTGGCGCCACGAAACAGGTGCGAGCGCTCCTTCACCCATTCACAGAAGCGGCTGATGCCATAGCGACCAAGACCTTCATTGGAAATGCTCAGCATCTCCAGCCAGGTGGCGTTGATGTTTTCCCAGATGTCAGCGGTGATCCGCCCACGCACGGCATGGGCGTTGATCCGGGCCGCGCGCAGGCAACTGAAGATGCTGGCCTGGTTGTCGGCGTCGAGGGCGAAGAAGTGCAGCATGCGCCCAGCGTTCAGCTCACCGTGACGCTCCTGGTACAGCTCCAGGGTGCCGGTGCTGAGCAGGGACATGGCCAGCTCTTCCAGGCCGTCACCACGGCCGTCCTGGGGCATCAGCGACAGCGAATAACTGACGTCGAGCATGCGCGCGAGGTTCTCCGCACGCTCCAGATAGCGCGACATCCAGTACAGCTCGGAGGCAGTTCTGCTCAGCATGGTCAGTCCTCCACGATCCAGGTGTCCTTGGTGCCACCACCCTGGGACGAGTTCACCACCAGGGAGCCCTCACGCAGCGCCACGCGGGTCAGGCCGCCAGGTACCAGGCGAGTCTCCCGCCCGGAGAGGACGAAGGGCCGCAGGTCGATATGGCGCGGGGCGATGCCCTGCTCGACGAAGGTCGGGCACGTGGACAGGCATAGCGTGGGCTGGGCGATGTAGGCCTCGGGGCGGGCCTTGAGGCGCTCGCGGAAGGTCTCGATCTCCTTGCTGCTGGCGGCGGGCCCCACCAGCATGCCGTAGCCGCCGGAACCCTGGGTTTCCTTGACCACCAGCTCAGGCAGGTTGGCCAGCACGTGGGACAAGTCTTCGGGTTTGCGGCACTGCCAGGTAGGCACGTTCTTCAGGATCGGTTCCTCGTCCAGGTAGAAGCGGATCATGTCGCAGACATAGGGATAGATGGACTTGTCGTCCGCCACCCCGGTACCGATGGCGTTGGCCAGCACCACGTTGCCGGAGCGGTAGGCGGCCAGTAGGCCAGGCACGCCAAGCATGGATTCGGGGTTGAAGGCCAGCGGGTCGAGGAAGGCGTCGTCCAGCCGGCGGTAGATCACGTCGACCGGTTGCGGGCCGGAGGTGGTGCGCATGTAGACGCGGTCGTCGCGCACGAAGAGATCGGCGCCCTCCACCAGTTCCACACCCATCTCGCGGGCCAGGAAGGCGTGCTCGAAGTAGGCGCTGTTGAAGCGGCCGGGAGTCAGTACCACCACGCTGGGGTTGTCCAGCGGGCTCGAGCTTCTCAGGGTATCCAGCAGCAGGTTCGGGTAGTGGTCAATGGGGGCGATGCGCTGCGCCGCGAAGAGCTCGGGGAACAGCCGCATCATCATTTTGCGGTCCTCCAGCATGTAGCTGACACCGCTGGGAGTACGCAGGTTGTCTTCCAGCACGTAATAGGTGCCATCGCCGTCGCGGACCAGATCCACCCCGGCGATGTGGGCATAGATGTCACGGTGCAGGTCGAGGCCCTGCATGGCGATCTGATAACCCTCGTTGGCCAGCAGCTGTTCGGCGGGAATGATCCCGGCCTTGATGATCCGCTGGTTGTGATAGAGGTCGGCGAGGAACATGTTCAGCGCCTTGACGCGCTGGATGCAGCCCTTCTCCACCACCCGCCACTCGCTCATGGGGATGGCGCGGGGAATGGTGTCGAAGGGAATCAGGCGCTCGGTGCCCTGCTCGTCGCCATAGAGGGTGAAGGTGATGCCGGCACGGTGGAAAAGCAGGTCGGCATCACGACGTCGCTGGGCCAACAGTTCCTGGGGCGTGTCCGCCAGCCAGCGTGCAAATTCCCGGTAATGCGGACGGCATTCGCCACTCGCGTCGTACATTTCGTCATAAAAAGTGCGGGACATGCCTAACTCCTTGTCGCCACGGGCCGTTTTGCAGTCGCAAGCCCCGTGCCATCGCAACAACTGCTTGCATTTCAACAACTTGCAACACACGCACAGTCGTCGCGCCCCAGACTGGTGCAGCCCACGAATCGGAACTGACCGCGCCGCCCTATTTGGCGGCGATACAGGGTTGGACGGATTGCGACGGCGAGGTGTTCCCCTGATTGCGCCTGGGGGCACCGCCATCCCTGGAACAGACAGTCTAGTCCGGCCTCGTGTGACCACTAGGGTCCGATTGTTCTATACATATGTTGCGGTTTGGAATTTGCCCTATAACTCGTCGACCTATGGTCACGGAGCATCTTCTATGGACGGTATAGCCCGAGCACATTTTCCAAGCCCCCGGGAGCCTTCCATACTTGCTCCATTCCAGTGCCTCCATCCTGCCTTGGAGCAAACCTGCCATGCTCACCATCGGAGACAAGCTGCCGGCATTCGACCTGCAGGCGGTGGACCATGATTCGGAACACGCACCCAACCCAGAGAGCGCCTTCAAACGGGTCAACCAGGACAGCTACCGTGGCAAGTGGAAGGTGCTGTTCTTCTGGCCAAATGACTTCACCTTCGTCTGCCCGACCGAAATCAGGGCCTTCGGTGACCTGCTGGAGCAGTTCAACGACCGCGATACACAACTGATCGGGGCATCCACTGACAGCGAGTTCGTCCACCTCGCCTGGCGCCGCGACCACAAGGACCTGAAAGGCCTGAGCTTCCCCTGGCTGGCCGACACCCGCCACGAGCTGTCCAGCGCCCTGGGCATCATTGACCGCCGCGAAGGCGTAGCCCTGCGCGCGACCTTCATCATCGACCCGGACAACGTCATCCGCCATGTCTCGGTGAATGACCGGCTGGTGGGCCGCAACCCCCAGGAAACCCTGCGCCTGCTCGATGCCCTGCTGACCGAGGAGCTGTGCCCCTGCAACTGGCACAAGGGCGAGGCGACCATACATTTCTGAGCCTGCGAGTGATCGACGTCCTTGTAGGAGCTGGCTTGCCAGCGAAACCGGACCATTCGCTGGCAAGCCAGCTCCTACGGGCATGCAGCTGCCTGCAACACGTCATGCAGACATAGCCAATGAATTCACCCCCACGGATATCCGCCCCGATCCGCCGCGCCGCCACCTCCCCCCGCCCCTTTCTTGTCAGCCCCAAAGCCGCGAACTACGCTGCTGAATGCGAGCAGCAACTGCTTTTTTCGGCTCGCATTCGCCGCACCGCCAACGGCATGCAGTTCCGCCGAACAGGCTCCGCACGTCATGTACAACAGGAGTCGACAATGCCCTCGCTCAATCCCGCTCTCCTTTCGTTCACCGTCAGTTGCGCCTGCCTCGTTGCCTCCGCCCAGGCCGCCGAACCGCTGAAGCAAGTCGGTGCCGGCGAAGGCCAGCTCGACATCATCGCCTGGCCCGGCTACATCGAGCGAGGCGAGTCGGACAAGAACTACGACTGGGTCACCCAGTTCGAGAAAGACACCGGCTGCAAGGTCAACGTGAAGACCGCCGCCACCTCCGACGAGATGGTCAGCCTGATGGCCAAGGGTGGTTATGACCTGGTCACCGCGTCTGGCGACGCCTCCCTGCGCCTGGTATTCGGCAAGCGGGTGCAGCCGATCAACATCGCCCTGATCCCCAACTGGAAGACCCTCGACGAACGCCTCCAGGACGCCCCCTGGCACACGGTCAACGGCCAGCACTACGGCACGCCCTATCAATGGGGGCCGAACCTGCTCATGTACAACACCAAGCTGTACAAGCAGGCGCCCGATAGCTGGGCCGTGGTGTTCGAGCCCCAGGAGCTGGCCGACGGCAAGCCTAACAAGGGCCGCGTGCAGGCCTACGACGGCCCGATCTACATTGCCGACGCCGCCCTCTACCTGAAATCCGCCAAACCGGAACTGGGCATCCAGGACCCTTACCAACTGACCGAAGCGCAGTACGCCGCCGTGCTCGACCTGCTGCGCAAGCAGCACAGCCTGGTGCACCGTTATTGGCACGACGCGACTGTGCAGATGAGCGACTTCAAGAACGAAGGCGTGGCCGCCTCCAGCACCTGGGGCTACATGGCCAACACCCTGAAGGCCGAGAAGCAACCGGTCGAAACCGTGTTCCCGAAAGAAGGGGTCACTGGCTGGGCCGACACCACCATGCTGCATGTGGACGCCAAGCACCCGAACTGTGCCTACAAGTGGATGGATTGGTCCCTGCAGCCCAAGGTCCAGGGTGACCTGGCCGCCTGGTTCGGCTCCCTGCCTGTGGTGGCCGGTGGTTGCACCAGCAGCGAACTCCTCGGCCCCGGCGGTTGCGCCACCAATGGCTATGACCAGTTCGACAAGATCGCCTTCTGGAAGACCCCGCAGGCCGAGGGTGGCAAGTTCGTGCCCTATAGCCGTTGGACGCAGGACTACATCGCGATCATGGGTGGTCGCTGAGCGGGCGGCGCGAGCTGAGGGCGGCGTTGCGTCCTCACTCGGCGCTTCGCCTACCAGAAGGTATGTCTCGCGCCTCGCTGCGGGGCGCCTTGCCCTCAGGCCGCTCGCTCAGACTAGCCCGTAGCACAATGAAACCTCCCCTCTTCCCGAGTGAGAGGGAGCAAGTACCCGGAGCACAAACATGACCTCAGCCGTCCAGTTCACCGATGTCTGCCGCCACTACGGCGAGGTGAAGGCGGTCGATCGAGTGTCCATCGAGATCCGCGACGGCGAGTTCTTCTCCATGCTGGGCCCCTCAGGCTCGGGCAAGACCACCTGCCTGCGCCTGATCGCCGGCTTCGAGCAACCCACTTCAGGCTCCATTCGTATCCACGGCGAAGAAGCCGCCGGCCTGCCGCCCTATGAGCGCGATGTGAATACCGTGTTCCAGGACTACGCGCTGTTCCCCCACATGAACGTGCGCGACAACGTCGCCTATGGCCTGAAGGTGAAAGGCGTGGCCAAGACCGAGCGCCTGGCCCGTGCCGAGGAAGCCCTGGGGATGGTCGCCCTGCCCGGCTACGGCGAGCGCAAGCCGGCGCAGCTGTCCGGTGGCCAGCGCCAGCGCGTGGCCCTGGCCCGCGCATTGATCAACCGCCCGCGCGTATTGCTGCTGGACGAACCCCTCGGCGCGCTGGACCTCAAGCTGCGCGAGCAGATGCAGGTGGAGTTGAAGAAGTTGCAGCGCCAACTGGGCATCACCTTCATCTTCGTCACCCACGACCAGGGCGAGGCGCTGTCCATGTCCGACCGCGTGGCGGTATTCAACAAGGGCCGCATCGAACAGGTGGACAGCCCGCAGAACCTCTATCGACAGCCGCGTACCCGCTTCGTCGCCGAATTCGTCGGCACCGCCAATGTCCTCTCCGGGGATCTGGCCCAGCGTCTCACCGGCAACATGGGCGCTTTCTCGCTGCGCCCCGAGCATGTGCGCTTCGGCAGTGCCAGCAACGGCGAACTGCAGGTCAGCGGCACGGTTCACGACGTGCAGTACCTCGGTGCCAGCAGCCGCTACGAGCTCAACCTGGAAGGTGGCGGGCGTCTGGCGGTCAGCCTGCCCAATGGCGAAGAGACTGACAGTGCACGTCCGCAGCCCGGCCAGCAGGTACACGCCTGTTGGGCGCGCAGCGCGATGGTTGCGCTCAGCGAGTAGGCCATGAGCACCGTCATCGCCAGCCATCAGAGCGGCCCGCTGCGCGGGTTGTCCAACCTGCTCTACCGCCGCTCCACGCTCTACCTGCTGCTGCTGTTGACGCCGCCGCTGCTCTGGTTCGGCGTGGTCTACGTAGGCTCGCTGTTCGTCCTGCTCTGGCAGAGCTTCTACACCTTCGACGACTTCACCATGGCGGTGACGCCGGACCTGACCCTGGGCAACTACGCCGCCCTGTTCAACCCGGCCAACTACGACATCATCCTGCGCACCCTGACCATGGCCATCGCCGTGAGCCTGGCCAGCGCGGTGCTGGCCTTCCCCATCGCCTACTACATGGCGCGCTTCGCCACGCCGAAAGAAAAAGCCTTCTTCTATATCGCCGTGATGCTGCCCATGTGGGCCAGCTACATCGTCAAGGCCTACGCCTGGACGGTAATCCTGGCCAAGGGCGGCATCTTCTACTGGCTGATCCAGCAACTGCACCTGGAGGGTCTGCTGGGCGCCCTGCTGACTGTGCCCGGCGTCGGCGGCAACACCCTGTCCACTTCGCACCTCGGGCGTTTCCTGGTGTTCACCTACATCTGGCTGCCGTTCATGATCCTGCCGATCCAGGCATCCCTTGAGCGCCTGCCGCCGTCGCTGCTGCAAGCTTCGGCGGACCTCGGTGCCAGGCCCCGGCAAACCTTCGCCCAGGTGGTCCTGCCGCTGGCCTTCCCCGGCGTGGTGGCCGGCTCCATCTTCACTTTCAGCCTGACCTTGGGCGACTTCATCATTCCGCAACTGGTAGGCCCCAGCGGCCTGTTCATCGGCACCATGGTCTACGTGCAACAGGGCTCGGTGGGCAATATCCCGCTGGCAGCCGCCTTCACCCTGGTGCCCATCGTGCTGATCGCCATCTACCTCTCCATCGCCAAGCGGCTGGGGGCCTTCGATGCACTCTGAACGCGCTTCCTGGGGCCTGCGCCTGGCCGCCTGGGGCGGGCTGGTGTTCCTGCACTTCCCGATCCTGGTGATCCTGCTCTATGCCTTCAACACCGAGGAGTCGTCCTACAGCTTCCCACTGCAGGGCTTCACCCTGGAATGGTTCAGTGTGGTGGGCAGCCGCGAGGACGTGTTGCAAGCCATCGTCCTGTCGGTGAAGGTCGCCTGTATGGCCACCGCCCTGGCCATGGTGCTCGGCACCCTGGCCGCCGCCGCGCTCTATCGGCGCGACTTCTTCGGCAAGGAAAGCATCACCCTGATGCTGATCCTGCCCATCGCCCTGCCCGGCATTATCACGGGCATCGCCCTGCTCTCAGCGTTCAAGACCTTCGGCATCGAGCCGGGCATCTTCACCATCGTCGTCGGCCACGCCACCTTCTGCGTGGTGATCGTCTACAACAACGTAATCGCGCGCTTCCGCCGCACCTCCCAGAGCCTGATCGAAGCCTCCATGGACCTGGGCGCCGATGGCTGGCAGACCTTCCGCTACATCATCCTGCCGAACATCGCCACCGCCCTGCTGGCAGGCGGCATGCTGGCCTTCGCGCTGTCTTTCGACGAGATCATCGTCACCACCTTCACCGCGGGCCACGAACAGACCCTGCCGCTCTGGCTGCTCAGCCAACTCAGCCGCCCGCGCGACGTCCCGGTGACCAACGTCGTCGCCCTGCTGGTGATGCTCGCCACCATGCTGCCCATTCTCGGCGCCTACTACCTCACGCGGGGGACCGAGGCAGTGGCAGGGGGTGGGAAGTGAACACACATGCATACCCTTACCCCCGGTCCCTCTCCCAGGGGGAGAGGGGCTAGTCCGCACGAGGACCTGTCTCATGCAAACCAAACTGCTGATCAACGGCCAGTTCGCCGCCGGCGAAGGCGAGGCGCTGGACGTGCTAAACCCGGCCACCGGCGCCGTGCTGGTGAAGATTCCCGAAGCCAGCGAAGCGCAAGTCGACGCGGCCGTGCGCGCTGCCGATGCAGCCTTCGAGGGCTGGGCGCGAACTTCACCGCGCGACCGCGCCACCTTGTTGCTGAAGCTCGCGGACACCATCGAAGGCCATGCCGAAGAACTGGCGACGCTGGAGTCGGACAACTGCGGCAAGCCCTACGCCGCCGCGCTGAACGACGAGATCCCAGCGGTGGCCGATGTGTTCCGTTTCTTCGCCGGCGCCAGCCGCTGTCTGACCGGATCGGCGGCAGGCGAATACCTGCCAGGCTTCACCTCGATGATCCGCCGCGACCCGATCGGCGTGATTGCCTCCATCGCACCGTGGAACTACCCGTTGATGATGGCCGCCTGGAAGCTGGGACCGGCACTGGCGGCCGGTAACACCGTCGTGCTCAAGCCCTCGGAGCAGACGCCGCTCACCGCCTTGCGACTGTCTGAATTCATCGCTGAGCTGCTGCCGCCGCCGGGCGTGGTGAACATCGTTCTCGGCCGAGGCCCCAGCGTGGGCAGCCCGCTGGTGTCGCACCCGCTGGTGCGCATGGTGTCGCTCACCGGCTCGGTGGGCACCGGCAAGGCCATCATCCGCAGTGCCGCCGACAGCGTGAAGCGCACCCACATGGAACTGGGTGGCAAGGCGCCGGTGATCGTCTTCGATGACGCGGACCTCGCCGACGTGGTCGCCGGCATCCGCACCTTCGGCTTCTACAATGCCGGCCAGGACTGCACCGCGGCCTGCCGCATCTACGCCGGCAAGAAGATCTACGACAATTTCGTGGCGGACCTCGCCAACGCAGTGTCCAGCCTCAAGACCGGCCTGCAGAACGATCCGGCCACCGAGCTTGGCCCGCTGATCACCCAGAGCCAGCGCGAGCGCGTGGCCGGCTTCGTCGAGCGCGCCAGCGCCCTGCCCCACATCCAGATCGCCACGGGCGGCAAGACGGTCGCCGGCAGCGGATTCTTCTACGAACCCACAGTGGTGGCCCACGCGAAACAGGATGACGAGATCGTGCAGCGGGAAGTGTTCGGGCCGGTGGTGACGGTCACGCCCTTCAGCGACGTGGACGAGGCCGTACGCTGGGCCAACGATTCCGACTACGGCCTGGCGTCATCGATCTGGACCCGCGACGTGGGCCGTGCGGCCGCCGTGGCATCACGGCTGCAATACGGCTGCACCTGGATCAACACCCACTTCATGCTCACCAACGAAATGCCCCACGGCGGCTTCAAACAGTCCGGCTACGGTAAGGACCTGTCCATGTACGGCCTGGAGGATTACACCGTGGTGCGGCATGTGATGATCAAGCACTAGCGGTAGCGGCAGAAATACCTGTAGGGGCGAATTCATTGGCTATGTCTGCATGACGTGTTGTAGGCAGCTGCATTGCCCGTAGGAGCTGGCTTGCCAGCGAATGGCCCCGTTTCGCTGGCAAGCCAGCTCCTACAAGGCTCTTGGTCAGAGGGTAAATCTCTCGCAACAGCTGACGCAGATATAGCCAATTCATTCGCCAAGCAGGCCGAAGGTCTGCCCTACGAGCTCGCAGGGGGCCGCGTCGCTGCCCTTGGCGACTGAAGTCGCCCCTACAGGCCATTCAGCCGAACGCCAGCTTCAACCAGCGCCGGTAGAATCCTTCCGCCACCTGGTTCAGCGCCGTCACCTTGGTGGGCAGGTCGTCGAGCATGCGCGCCCTGGGTTGCTGGCTGGCCTGGGTCTCATCCAGCAGGTGCGCCCAATCCGTCAGCCAGCCCCGCACCAGGTCCTCGGTCATTTCCGGATGGCCCTGCAGGCCCAGAACCTTGTTGCCCCAGGAGAAACCCTGGTTAGGGCACCAGGGGCTATCCATCAACCACTGGGCGCCTTCAGGCAGGTCGAAGGTGTCGCTGTGCCATTGGTAGATCGAGAACTCCCGTGGCAGGTGCGCCAGCCAGGGGTTGTCCGTCGCCAGCGCGCGCTTCTCCAGCGGCTGCCAGCCAATCTCGGTGTAGGGCATGCGGTGCACCGAGGCGCCCAGGGCACGAGCCAGCAACTGGCCGCCCAGGCAGTGGCCGATCATGGGCACATCGCGCGCGATGAAGTGACGCAATGCATCGACCTCCGCCCCGATCCAGGGCAACGGGTCATTGACGCTCATGGGCCCGCCCATGATGGCCACGGCCTTGGGCCGGTCCAGGTCATAGCCATCCAGTTCGCCCAGGTCCGTGCGCAATACGGTGAAGTCGCGTTGCTCTCGGTCCAGGACGGTGGCCAGGTGGCCGGGTGGGCAGAAATCCGCGTGGGTAAGAATCAGGATGTCGGTCATGGGGTCCCCTCCGTTGGCGGAGTCTGAGGCATAGGCCATGCCGAGGTCGAGTAATGGAAGTGTATGTTTTTGCAGGGAATACGCGAGCCAGGGGGAGGAAGGAAAACGAGCCGAAGAATTGTCCGAAATGCCCGGTTCGCAGCGAATTGACCGCCACGAACCGGGCTGGCCTCAAGGCCGCGTGACGCCCACTTCCTGGGTCACGCCCCAGCCATCGAGCACACCGCCGAGCGGGACCACCAGGGCCTCCAGATCGTGCTCGAAATCACCGATTCCCGTGTGGGTGGCGTACATCACCTTGCTCACCTGCAGGTGCCAGACCCCGTCGGCGCGTACCGATACCTGGGCATTCAAGGACTCACCACGAAAATTCTTCGCCGCCAGTCGCGCCCGGTCCTCGTCGGGGAAGATGGCGTAAAACTCGATCGGATGGACACGGGCAAAATCGAAACCGCCTTCTTTCATGCGGCGCAACAGACTACTGCTGACATCATCGTGGAAGGCTGTGCTCATGAAACGACCTCCTCTTAGCGATGGATGAGAGTTCCGCTTTTTCGCTTTTCCGCTAATCCGAGAAGCCGGTGGAATCGGCCTCGCGGCACCACGCAGTGCCGCCCCCGGGCCGACTCTGCAGACACAGCGCCAGACCCTGGCCAAGCCCCGCGCGGACCTGGCCACTGACTCACTCGTCGAGTGATTGTTTCAGCTTTCATTTTGCAGGGTAGCGCCACCACGACCGGTCTGCCGAAAAGCAGGACAAATTGTCACAAAAGTGGCGACAGGCGGCGTCCAGGCTTCCTCTGTCAACAAATCGGTCCTGCGCTCGGCCACGTGTATCCATCACGCCCCGCTCAACAGTTTCATGATCCCCCGGTTCACCCAGGCCGGCGAAACCTGCCCCGCGCCGTACATCAGGCGGAACAGCCAGCTCACCGGCCGATGCACTGCCGGGCCCTGGGCCTGCTGCCAGGCGGCCTGGGCGATGTCCTCGGCGTCCAGGTTCACCCCCAGGCGGCGCAGCACCGGCGGTTCGAAACCCTGGCTGCTGACCATCGGAGTGCGCACGAAGGGTGGCATCAGGTCGCCAACGCGGATGCCGTGCCGGCGCCACTCCAGCTCCAGGGCCTCGGTGAAGCCGCGCACCGCGAACTTGGAGGCCGAATAGCTGGCCATGTGCGGCGTGCCATAGACGCCCGAAGCCGACCCCATGTTGATCACCTGGGCGCCACGGGTGGCCTTGAGGTAGGGAAAGGCCGCGTGGGTGACCTGCACCAGCCCCAGTACGTTGATCGTGAGGATGCGTGCGTGCTCGGCCATGTCGATCTCCTCGAAATGGCCGAAGCGCAGCACACCTGCGCAATTGAACAGCAGGCGCAACTGCCCCTCGTGGTGGCCACAAAAGTCCGCCAGCGCGGCTTCGACGGCCGCCAGGTGGGTCACATCCAGGGCCTGGTGCCAAACGCCGCCCAGGGCAGCCGCCTGGGTGGCCAGTGCGGCGGCGTCCCGGTCGATCAGCCCCACTTGCCAGCCCCGTTCATGGAACAGCCGAGCGGTCGCCGCGCCAATGCCAGACGCGGCGCCGGTGATCAGGATGTTGTCCATCTCAGGCCTCCGTCTCGACATGCTTGCAGATAAAGTCCGCAGCACTGGCCAGGGCCTGGTCGGCCGTGCGCAGCACCCCGGTGTGAGCCTGGAACACATGCCAGAGACCGGGATAGCGCTCCAACCGCACCCAGCCCCCTGCCGCACGCACCTGCCTGGCAAGATGCAGGCTGTCATCGCGCAGGATTTCGTCCTCGGCCACCTGCACCAGCATCGGCGGCAGGCCGGCAAGATCGGCGAACACTGGCGACAGGGCCGGGTCGCGGCGATCCATTCCGGGCGGGCAATAAAGGTCCATCGCCTGCTCCACCCAGGCCGGGTGGATCAGCGGGTCGCCTGCCGGTGGAGTGTGCTGCGCCGTGCCGCTGAGGTCCGTGGCCGGCGAGAAGCAGACCAGCCCTGCCGGCTGGGGCAGGCCCTGGCGCTTTACTTCCAACGCGCAGAGGAGCGTCAGGTTACCCCCCGCCGAATCGCCGCCAATGACAATGCGCGAAGCCGGATAGCCCGCGTCCAGCAGCTCGCGGTAGGCCGCCACGGCATCCTCCCGCCCAGCGGGAAAGGGATGCTCCGGTGCCAGCCGGTAATCCAGCGCACACACCGCCACACCGGCCCGCTTGGCCAGGCTGGCGGTGATCGCCCGATGAGTGGCAGGTGAACCGGTGATGAAGGCCCCGCCATGCAGATAAAGCAGCACCACATGGCTGCCGCCCCGGGGCCGGTGCCACTCGCAGGGACGACCGCCCAATTGCCCGCCTTCGCGCACCACGCCCCGGGGCGCCAAGGTGCTGGCGGTGAGAAAACGCAGCACCAGGCGCTGCAACGCCACCGGCATGGGTGGCCGCATCAGGCCGCGGAACAGCAGGCGCAGGGCACCGCGCAAGGTCGCCCGCAGCAGCGGCTGACCGGGCTCGGGGGCAGTGAATTCAACGGGTGCATTCATAGTGATTCAGTTCCAGGCGACGAGTCTGTTGACGGTAGCTGAAGGTGAATCCCGGCCAGTTGTTGGTGTTACGGCCGTCAGCGGTCTTGTACCAACTGTTGCAGCCCTGCTCCCAGATGGTGTGGCGCACATCCTGCTGCAGCCGCTGGTTGAAGTGGCGTTGCACCTCGGGCTTGAGGTCGAGGTAGCGTAAACCGCTAAGCGCACGGATTCCGTCGAGTACGTAGCGGAACTGGCTTTCCAGCATGTAGATGATGGAGTTGTGCCCCAGGTTGGTATTGGGCCCATACAGCATGAAGAGATTCGGGAAGCCGCTGACGCTGACGCCCAGATAGGCCTCCGCGCCCTCACGCCAGGCCTGGTTCAGGTCGCGCCCACCCAGCCCGCGGATGCTCATGGGGGCGAGGAAATCCGTGGCGGTGAAGCCGGTGCCGAGGATGATGGCGTCCACCTCATGATGCTGGCCGTCATCGGTGACCACCGCACGCTCCGTCACCTCGCGGATGCCCGTGTTGATCACCTCGACATTGGATCGCGCCAGGGCCGGATAGAAGTCGTTGGAGATCAGGATGCGCTTGCAGCCCAGCGGGTAGTCCGGCACCAGACGCTGGCGCAATGCCGGGTCCGTGATGCCGCGTGCCAGGTGCCGGCGGAAGCGGAACTGCATCAGCTTCATCAACGGCGGGAACACCGAGAACGCCAGCACCCGCGACTCGTGCTGGATGTACTTGAGCATCCGGTCGACCTTCTGCAACCCGGGCAAACGCCGCATCAGCGCCAGCTCCCAAGGTTGGTAGGCACGGTCCGGCTTGGGAATCACATAAGCCGCCGAGCGCTGGAACAGCGTGAGCTGCGCCACCTTCGAGGCGATCTGCGGAACGAACTGGATGGCGCTGGCTCCCGTGCCGATCACCGCCACCCGCTTCCCCTCCAACGGGTAGCCATGGTTCCAGCGAGCCGAATGGAACAGCTCGCGCTTGAACCCGTCCAGGCCGGGAATGCGCGGCCAGGCCGGGCGGTTCAATTGGCCACAGGCACTGACCAGCGCCCGGGCTTGGAAGTGCTCGCCCGTGCGGGTCTGTACCTGCCAGGTGCCGCTCGCTTCATCGAACTCCGCACCCGCCACCTCACAGCCGAAACGGATATGCCGGTGCAGCCCGTACTTGTCGGCGCAGTGACGCTGATAGGCAAAAATCTCCGCCTGGGGCGCGTACTTTCGCGACCAGTCGGTCTTGGGCTCGAAGGAAAAGGAATAGAGGTGCGAGGGCACATCGCAGGCCGCCCCGGGATAGCTGTTGTCACGCCAGGTGCCGCCGACTTCGCTGGCCTTCTCCAGGATCAGGAAGTCCTGAATGTCGGCCTTCTGCAACTGGATGGCCAGGCCCAGGCCGCCGAAGCCGGCGCCAATGATCAGCACGTGCAGGGGCGCGCCGGGCTGGGAACTGTTGGTCATTGTTATCTCCCATTGGTAGTGACACGCCGGCACGGGGCCTGCGTGATGGAAGCATGCTAGTTCGGCGTAAATCGGCGCGTTATGGCATAGTCGGACAGTAAATTGTGAATTTCGGACAACCCAGAGCAAAGCCTCGATGCCCAGCCCCACACCCCGACCGCCCCGCCGCAGCGCCATCAGCGTGCAACTGATGACCCAGTTCGGCCTCGACCAGGGTCTTACCCTGGAACAATGCCTGGCCGGCACCGGGCTGGACTGGTGCCTGCTCGGCGATCCCGGTGCCGAGGTCGTCGCCAGCGAGGAGCTCGAACTGCTGCGCAACCTCGCACGACACCTTGGCCAGCACCCCGGCATGGGCCTGCAGGCCGGGCGGCGCTATCGCCTCAACACCTACGGCATCTGGGGTTTCGCCCTGCTCAGCAGCGCCACCTTTCGCAGCGCCGTGCAACTGGGCCTGCGCTACCTGGACCTGACCTACGCCTTCCACAGCATGCACCTGGAGGAACAGGGCGACGACGCCTGGCTGACCCTGGAAGAGCAGGACCTGCCGGACGACCTGCGCGCCTTCCTGCTGGAGCGGGATGTTTCCGGAGCGCTAAGCGTGTACCACGATCTGGTCAACGCCCCGCTTGCGGTGCGCCGGGCCAGCTTCCGCATCCCGGAGCCCGCTGACGCCACACCCTGGCGCGAACTGCTGGGGGTGACGCCCCAATTCGGCGCCAGCCGCAACTGCATCGTCTTTCCCCGCACCCTGCTCGACCTTCCCCTGCCCGGCGCCAACCCGCAGGTAGCGCAGCATTGCGAGGCGCAGTGCAAGATTATCCTGGCCCGCCGCCGGGCGCGCACCGGCTTTGCCGGGCGCATCCGCGACCTGCTGCTGGCCCGGCCGGGACAGCTGCCAGACATGGAACGCCTGGCGCAGGCGCTGCATATGACGTCACGCACCCTGCGCCGCAAGCTGGCGGCCGAAGACACCAGCTTCCGACAGTTGCAGGAGGAAGTGCTGGAGACACTGGCGGAAGAGCTGCTGAGCTCAACCGCCTTGCGTCTGGAGGAAATTGCCGAGCGCCTGGGCTATGGCGAAGTGTCGAACTTCATCCATGCCTTCAAGCGCTGGAAGGGAATCACGCCGGGTCAGTACCGGTTGGTCGATCAGCGGCCGGCGCGCGACTCGCGAATGTAGAAACGGGCCTTCTCGGCCTTGCTGGTGCAGCCCTCGAAGGCTTCGAACTGCTGCTGGGTCTTGGCCGCGGTGAGCAGGCTCAGCGCCTTGGAGTAACTCACGGTGCCGGAGAAACCTTCGGCCTTGGCCAGGTCCAGCTCTTTCCAGGCGGCATCGAGCTCTGAAGCGCAGCTCGTGCGAAAAGCGGTCTTGCCGGCGCAACCGACGAGCAACAAGGCGATCAAAGGCAGGCTGATCCAAGCTTTCATCTATAAAACTCCTGTGGTGAAGATCGGCAAAGTCTAGTGTCTCGATAGACGGCCCGATACTCACAACATTCAACTTCGTGTACTGATCGGCAAGCGCCGGCGAGCAGCCCTGGCGGGTCTGCAGAGCGCCTTGGCGACGCCCCGCCACGGGCGTATCGTCGAAACACTGTTGGTGGGGGATTTCCGAATGAGCAAACGCGTGGCACTGGTGCTGGGGTCAGGGGGTGCGCGCGGCTATGCGCACATCGGCGTGATAGAAGAAATTGAAGCGCGCGGTTATGAAATCGCCTGCATTGCCGGCTGCTCCATGGGCGCCGTGGTGGGCGGCATCTACGCCGCCGGCAAGCTCAACCACTACCGCGACTGGACCGAAAGCCTGGACTACCTCGATGTACTGCGCCTTCTGGATGTGAGCTTCCGCCTGGGCGCCATCCGTGGCGAAAAGGTCTTTGGGCGAATCCGCGACATCGTTGGCGAAATCAACATCGAAGACCTGTCCATCCCTTATACGGCGGTTGCCACCGACCTCACCAACCAACAGGAAATCTGGTTCCAGGAGGGCTGCCTGCACCAGGCCATGCGCGCCTCGGCGGCCATTCCCAGCCTGTTCACGCCGGTGGTCCAGGGCAGTCGCATGCTGGTGGACGGCGGCCTGCTGAACCCGCTGCCCATCATCCCGGTGGTGTCCAGCCACTGCGACCTGATCATCGCCGTCAACCTCAACGCCACCACCCAGCGCGACTATCAACTTCCGGTAATCGAGCGCCCACCGGCAATCAAGAGCCGCATCGACCTGCTGATGGCGTCTCTGGGCTCGCGGCTGCCTTTCCTCAAACGCAGCGGTTTCGAACCCCACGACATACTCGACCCGGAGAGCCTGCCCGGCGGCAACCCCTGGCTGGAAAACGCCGCGCCGCAGATGCAGCAACCGGCCGCTGCCCCGGAAACCCACGGCGCGCCCCGATCCGCCGCCGGCTCGGAAGTCATCGCCAGCGTCGGCCCCGCTTCACTGCTGGACCTGGTGAACCAGAGCTTCGAGGTGATGCAAACCTCACTCGCCCAGTACAAGATCGCCGGCTACCCGCCGGACATCCTCATCAACGTACCCAAGCGCGTGTGCCGCTTCTTCGAGTTCTACAAGGCGCCGGAGCTGATCCAACTCGGCCGGCAGATCGCCCGGGAAACCCTGGAGCGGTATGAGCAGGGGAAATGAGCGGGGTAGTTGATTAGGGAGATTGTAAGTAGGCGGTTTGGGCCGGAAGGAGAAATTTGCGGCGGGCTTCTTTCGTCCGATTCTGTTGAAAAAGTCGGTGTCGTCCAGGTTCGCTCGCGTGAAGCCGAAAAAACGCACGATTGACGTGTCGTTACACGAAATCTGGGGCAGTTCAGTGCCGGAATTGGCCAAGATTTCAACATAAAGCACCCACGTTCTCGGGCAAAAATCGAAGTGGGACTTCTTCAGCAGAATTGGTCGATAGCTACCGATGAGCGTGGAAGTTTGGTTAAGCCATTCCACGCCCGGCGTATTGATCGAGCGCGGAACCTGATTGCTTGCGTAGGGCGGATAACGTGCCAGCGCTATCCGCCGTGGAGGGGCCGAACCTATTCCGGGTTATGCGCCGTACGGTACTAGCGATGGTTGCGATAGCGTTCGGTCAAGGACTGCACGAGGGTGACGTAGGATTGCGTCTCGGCGTAGGGAGGCACCCCGTTGTACTCGACCACGGACGCTTCGCCGGCGTTGTAACCTGCCAACGCCAGCACCTGGTTGCCGTTGAAGCGTTTGAGCAGCCAGGCCAGGTAGCGCACGCCGCCACGAATGTTCTGTCGCACGTCGAACGGATCGTCCACGGCGAAGCGCTCGGCGGTGGCGGGCATCAGCTGCATCAACCCCTGGGCGCCTGCTTCGGAAATGGCGTTGGGGCGAAACGCCGATTCGGCATGTATCACTGCGCGGACCAGCGCCCTGTCGACACCGTAACGACCCGAAGCGGCTTCGATCTCCCGCCGATAGGAACGGGTATCCAGGCGCAGTGAGGCGACCTTGAAATCCTTCGGCGCCATGCACAGATAGCAGCCCTTGATGTAATCGAGCTCAAGGACATCGACCCGAGCGGAAATCCCGACGGGGCGCCGGCTCACATATTTACGAATACCCTTGTGGACGAAGGTGTACACCCGAATCCGTACCGCGCCTGCGTTGTCGTCCCGTACAAGCCTTGGCAGGGCCATTGCCTTGGCGCCTACAGCGGCGCCCGCCATGCTGCCATCCAGGCGAGTGCAGCGGGCGCTGGCGATGGCTTGGCTGGTGTAGTTGATGGTTCCGTCCCTGGCTTGGCACTTGAACATGGCGCTGGCGCACAGTGGAGCGACCAGCAAGGCCAGCTCGATGCAGCCAAGAAGGCTCTTGCGAGCCCATCGCCATGCTCTGGAACTCATCACATCGCTCCGCGCCGCAGGCGCCGATCGGGCCTGGCGGTCCTGGCCCGGGCAATCGGGAAACACCTACTGGGACTGTCGTTGCCGGCGGTAGCCCCAAGCGCGCTTTGCGCACGCTCGCCGAGCTCCTGTTACTGACAGGACCCCAGGATTTCCCAGGCGCTGCCTTTGGAGGGCCTATCCTGAGTGACCCACCGTTTGTTCTGGTAGTTATAGCCCTTGTAACCGGCCTTGGAACCTGCCTTGACGTACGGGCTGTCGGCGCTCCCGCGTGGCGCAGGCCTGATTGCTCGCGCGACAGGTCGTCCCGGCGCGCCAGGGCCGAAAGCAAACGTTTAGAGCACGAAAAATCTGCTCCCTTGGCCGACGAACCTGGCCAAAACTGAATACACTTTGTGCCCGATTACCCTAGGCCATGAAGATGGCTGCATCGAACAAGGAACTCGCCTCCATGGCCTCGTCTGATAAACAGCAAAAACGCGCCCAGCGGGCCAAATCCAAGGCCAAGCAGAACCGTTCGGGCAAAGCCAAGGCCAATGTCTTGCATCCGCTTCTGGCCAATCCGCTGGTCAATGAGCCATTCGATGATGTCGAAATCGACCTGAGCACCTTCGACTTCAAAGACATCGAAGAGAACGGTTTCGACCCGGCGCACTTCGACGATTTGTTCCAGGCGATGAAAGTCGGCGAAGGCATCAGCCTACTAGCGATGTGCCTGGTGTTCCTGCAGTACCCGGTGTTGGAGCTGGTGGTCGCTGAGGAAGCGGAAGACGCTGCCATCGACTTCATGATGGGCCTTCTGATCGCCTATCGCGCGATCTTCCACGATGAAGACGAAGACACGGCAGTGAGTTGGCTCGGCGGCGATGCCTTCCAGACTGCCTACAACGAAGCGTCGATGATCCTGCAGAAGAAGTACGCTCGCGGCACCTCAAGCGCCCGAGTTTAGCCGCGCGCCGAGCGGCTACTGGTGGCAAGTCCATTCGGCCGAGCGTAGTCATTGCGCTGGGGCTGTCCTATGGATGCTCTTGGCCGGCTTCTGCCGGTCCCTCCTGCAGCTCTGGGTCGAAAGCCGCCTTCAGCACGCATGCAGTTTTTAGCTGCACTGCTTTATGGCGGATCGCGCGGGGAGACCCTAGCGGTCTGCCGGTCCTTGTCCCGGTCTGTCAACTCCGCGCGGTTCGCCACCCTTCGACTGACAGCGGGGGGTGGCGAGGTGTCAACCAGACAAGGAATCTTCGCCATGCACGACGCATACCCCCCATCGTTTTCCATCACCACACCGAGCGCCTGCGCGCCGTGATGATCGACAACCAGCCTTGGTTCGTCGCCCATGACGTTGCCCAGTTGATGGGTGCCGGCTTTGGGGCGATGACTGCCGGGGACGATGCATGTGGCGCCGCTCTCGGGGCCGTAGTCGTCGAGAAACGCCAGGGCGTTGACCATTTCACCGGGCCGCTGCGCCGACAGGTCACGGTGCCGTCGCTGGACAGGCAGCGTCCTGTGCGCTCGAGCGGAGGCTAGAAAATCGACCAGCCGATCCGCTCGGACAGTTTTTCCAGCGCCGCCATACCCGCCAGCGAATTGCCGGCCTCGTTGAGCTCCGGTGACCAGACGCAGACGGTGAAGCGCCCCGGCACCACTGCGACTATCCCGCCGCCTACCCCGCTCTTGCCCGGCAGGCCGACGCGGTAGGCGAAGTTACCGGCTTCGTCGTAGAGGCCGCTGGTGGCCATGATGGCGTTCAACTGCTTGGCCTGGCGCGGGGTGAGCACCTGTTCGCCGCTGTGGGGGCTGACGCCGTTGTTGGCGAGAAAGCTGAAGGCCAGGGCGAGGTCGGCGCAGCTCATGCGGATCGCGCAGTGGTGGAAGTAGCTGTGCAGCACGGCCTCCACGTCATTGCGGAAGTTGCCGAAGGACTGCATCAGGTAGGCCATGGCAGCGTTGCGTGCGCGGTGCTGGTACTCGGAACGGGCCACCACTTCATCGGACACCACATGGGGGTTGCCCGACAGGCGCCGGACGAAGTCGCGCATGGACAGCGACGGTGCGGCGAAACGCGATTCGTTGATATCGCAGATCACCAGGGCGCCGGCATTGATGAAGGGGTTGCGCGGTACGCCGCGTTCGAACTCCAACTGCACCAGCGAGTTGAACGGCTGCCCTGAAGGCTCGTGCCCCAGGCGCTGCCAGATGTCCTCGCCCGAGTGCTGGATGGCCTGCACCAGGCTGAAGACCTTGGAGATGCTCTGGATGGAGAACGGCGTCAGGCCGTCACCCGCGTAATAGAGTTCGCCGTCGTTGCTGTAGACGGCAATGCCGAGCTGGTCCCCGCTGACGCAGGAGAGTGCGGGGATGTAGCTGGCGACCTTGCCCTGGCCGATCAGGGGGCGGACTTCATCGAGGATTTCGTTCAACAGTTGCTGCATGCCGGTCCTTCCGTTGAGAGAGCGTCTTCGCGCTCATGGAGCACTGGACGCGCGCCGCGGGCAGGACGGCACAGCCTTGTTCAGGCCTCTTTCAACCGATAGCCGACGCCCGCTTCGGTAATGATGAAGCGCGGGTTGGCCGGGTCATCGCCGAGCTTCTGGCGCAGGTGCCCCACGACCACACGCAGGTAGTGGGTGTCCTCCACGTGGGTCGGCCCCCAGATGTCCTTGAGCAACTGCTGTTGGGTGACCACCCGGCCGAGGTGGCGGGCCAGTTGGGCAAGCACGGCGTACTCCTTGCGGGTCAGCGACACGTCTTCGTTGTCCAGGGTCACCCGGCGATAGGCGAAGTCCAGCCTCAACGGGCCGCTGGTGACACTGGCTTCCTGCTGCTCGCCAGGACCGCCCTGGCGCAGCAGCACCCGCACGCGGGCGAGGAACTCCTGAATACCGAACGGTTTGGTCACGTAGTCATTGGCGCCCCCGTCCAGGGCCAGCACCTTTTCACCTTCGCTGGCGCGTACCGAGAGCACCAGTACTGGCACCTGGGACCACTCGCGCAGCTCGCGCAGTACGTCCTGGCCGTCCATGTCCGGCAGACCGAGGTCGAGCACCACCATATCGGGTTTGGCCAGTGCCGCCTGGGCCAGCCCTTCGCGGCCATTGGCGCCCTCCAGCACCCGGTAGCCCTGGGCCGCCAGGCTGATGCGCAGGAACTTGCGGATCTGCGCTTCGTCGTCGATGACGAGGATGGTCGGTTGGTTGGTTGTCATGGAGTCCTTCGTTGAATCGGTATCCTGCTGGAGCGCATTTACTGTAGGGGCGAATTCATTCGCCCCTACAAGGTACTGCAATCATTCTTCCTCCAACTGCGGCTGCGGGTGCAGCGGCAGGTGCAGGGTCAAGGTGGCACCGCGACTGTCCAGGCCGTCGCTCACGGTCACGCGGCCGCCGTGGGCGCCGACCATGCCCTGGCAGATGGCCAGGCCAAGGCCCGTGCCCTGCCCGCCCCGGTCTCCCCGAGCGGCGGTATAGAACATATCGAAGATCCTGTCGCGCTCATCCGGCGGAATGCCCGGCCCTTGGTCGCTGACGGAGAAACGCAGCTCGGTTTCGTCCGCTTCCACCACAACCCGCAGGCGCCCCTGGCTGGGCGAGAAGCGCGCGGCGTTCTCCAGCACATTGACCAGCGCCTGTTCGATTAGCGCGGCATGCACGTAAAGCAGCGGTAGTTGCTCCGGCACAACGGTTTCCACCTGCAACGGCGCCAGGACCGGCCGCAGGCGCTGTAGCGCGCTGGCGACGATGTCCACCGGGGCCACCCAGTCGCGCGCCAGCTTCAGGCCGCCATGGCCAAGACGGGTCATGTCCAGCAGATTCTGGATGTAGCGGTCCAGGCGCTCGGCCTCGTCGCGGGTGCCTTCCAGCAATTCGCGGCGATCGGCCATGGGAATGGCTTCACCCAGGGCCAGCAGGCTGTCGATGGAGCCACGCATGGCGGTAAGCGGCGTGCGCAGGTCATGGGAGACCGACGCCAGCAATGCACTGCGCAACTGTTCAGTCTCGCCGTGCAGGCGCGCGGCCTCCAAGTCTTCTGCGAGCTGGGCGCGGGCCAGGGCCTGGGCCAGCGGTTGGCCGAGGGCGGCGATCAGCCGACGCCGGCCCGCCGGAAGCGGCGCTTCGTCGCGCGGGCTGATGCCCAGCAGCACCAGTGGCCCCTCCTCCCCGGACAACGGCAACCACCACCAGCGCCCGCCCGGCAAGGTGTCGGTCCCCAGACCTGCTGGTTGATCGTGCTGCCAGGACCATTCCGCCGCGGCCCGCTCCTGGTCCGCCAGCAGGCGTTGGGCGCCTGCTTCCACCTTCCAGATGCCGTCGCGGCCTCGGGAAAGCAGGCAAACCTCTACATCCGTCCAGGCGCCAAACTGCTGAATCGCGACATTCAGGACCGCCTGGCGGTCGGTAGCGGCGGTAAGCTTGCGCGACAGGTCGAGCAATGCCGTGGTTTCCGACTGGGTATCACGCAGGGCATCCAACTGCCGACGCTGGCGCGAGGCCAGGTTTCCGGTCAGCCCGGCCATCAGCAGGAAGAACAGCAGCGTCAGCACGTCTTCCTGTCGGGCGATGGTCAACGAGAAGGTCGGCGGGATGAACAGGAAGTCGTACGCGAGAAAGGACAATCCGGCGCACAGCAGCGCAGGTCCCAGGCTGCTGCGAACCGCAACCAGCAGCACGGCGGCAAGGAACACCAGGGAAATGTTCGGCAGTTCCAGCGAATGGGATACCACCCAGGCCAGGGCGCTGGCGGTGATGGCGGCCAGAACCGCCAGGCCGTAGTCCAGCAGACGCGCAGAATCGCTGGCGCGCGGACTGGGTGGGCGACGGTCAGCTTCGGTATCCAGCACGCTGATTTCCAGTCCCTCGCCAAGGTGCAGCAAACGCTCTGCCAGCCCTCGCCCGAGCAGGCGGCGACGCAGACGCTGACGGCTGCGGCCGACCAGCAACAGGCTGGCGCGGCGCTCGTTGGCGTGCTGCACCAGCGTCTTGGCCACCGATTCGGCACGCAGGGTTACCACCTCGCCGCCCAGGCGCTCTGCCAGTTGCTGAGCACCTTGCAGGTGGGTGCGAGACTCTTCCGAACGCACTCCGCCTGTGTCCACGTGCACCACCGACCAGGGCAAGTGGCGCCGCTCGGCCACCCGGCTGGCATGGCGCACCAGGCGCTCGGCCTGATGGTCACCATCAATGCCTACCAGCAGCCGCCCGCGCACGGCGGGTGCTTCCAGGCCACGCTGCCGATAGCGGCGGTTGAGGTCGGCATCCACCCGTGCGGCGGCGGTTTGCATGGCCAGCTCGCGCAGGGCGGTGAGGTTGGTCTGGGAGAAGAAGGCGTCGATGGCGGCGCGCGCCTGCTCAGGCACGTAGACCTTGCCTTCGCGCAGGCGTTCGAGCAATTCGCGGGGCGGCAGGTCGACCAGGAGGATTTCGTCAGCCTCCTGCAGTACCCAGTCCGGCAGGGTCTCGCGTACCTGCACGCCGGTGATGTCATGCACCTGGTCGTTGAGCGCTTCCAGGTGCTGGACGTTGACGGTGGTGTAGACGTCGATGCCGGCGTCGAGCAGCTCCTGCACATCCTGCCAGCGCTTGGCGTGACGGCTGCCCGGGGCATTGGTATGGGCCAGCTCGTCCACCAGAGCCAGGCGCGGCGGACGAGCGAGGATGCCGTCCAGGTCCATCTCGGTCAGTTGCATGCCGCGGTAATCGAAACGCCGCAGCGGTTGCTGCGGCAGTCCGGCGAGCATGGCTTCGGTCTCGGCGCGACCGTGGGTTTCCACCACGGCGGCGCGCAAGTCGACGCCCTGGCGCAGTTGCGCCTGGGCGGCCTGCAGCATGGCGTAGGTCTTGCCCACGCCAGGTGCGGCGCCGAGGAAGACTTTCAGTCGGCCGCGCCCTCCCTGGGGCATCTCGGCCAGCAGCGCATCGGCGCGCAGGGCATCACTCATCGAGTCATCTCATTCAACTCTGTGTTCAGGGCCAGAACGTTGACCACCGCCGGACCGATCAGGGGCCGCTCGGTGTGTTGTTCCACCAGTCGTTCCAGGGAATCGGCCGGCAGGCTGCGTTGGGCCGAGATGCGCGCAATCTGGAAGCGCGCCGCCGCTGGCGGCAGATGCGGGTCGAGGCCGCTGCCCGAGGTGGTGACCAGGGCCATGGGCACCTTGCCGTGGCCTTCGGTGGCCAGACGGTGCGCCTCCTTGTTGATGCGCTCGGCCAGGGCCGGGTTGCTCGGCGCCAGGTTGCTGGCGCCGCTGGCCACAGTGGCAAAGCTTGCGGCCGACGGACGCGGCTGGAACCACTCGGGGCCGTCGAAGTTCTGCGCCAGCAATGAGCTGCCGCGCACCTCGCCCTTGGCGTCATGCACCAGGCTGCCGTTGGCCTGCTCGGGGAAGGCCAGTTGGGCAATGCCGGTAACAGTGAGCGGATAGGCGACGCCGGTGATCAGGGTCATCAGGGCCAGAAGACTTATGGCTGGGCGGAGTTGGCTAAGCATATTCAGTTCCTCGCGGGAAATCTAAGTCTTGCGGGGGTGAGAAACCCTCACCCCCGGCCCCTCTCCCAGAAGGAGAGGGGGATAGTTCACACCAGTCCCGCTGCGTTGAGCAGGACGTCGATCAGCTTGATGCCGACGAAGGGCGCGACGATGCCGCCCAGGCCGTAGATCAGCAGGTTGCGACGCAGCAGGCTGGCAGCGTCCGTGGCCTGCACCCGCACCCCGCGCAAAGCCAGGGGAATCAGGCCGATGATGATCAGCGCGTTGAACACGATGGCCGAGAGGATGGCGCTTTGCGGGCTGGCCAGCTCCATGATGTTCAGCACACCCAGCTGCGGGTAGATGCCGGCGAACAGCGCAGGGAGGATGGCGAAGTACTTGGCCACGTCGTTGGCCACCGAGAAGGTGGTGAGCGCGCCACGGGTCACCAGCAGTTCCTTGCCCACCTGCACCACGTCGAGCAGCTTGGTGGGGTCGGAATCCAGGTCCACCAGGTTGGCAGCCTCGCGGGCGGCCTGGGTGCCGTCGTTCATGGCCAGGCCCACGTCGGCCTGGGCCAGCGCCGGTGCGTCGTTGGCGCCGTCGCCGCACATGGCGACCATCTTGCCTTCGCCCTGTTCCTGGCGGATGCGCGCCAGCTTTTTCTCCGGCGTGGCTTCGGCGATCACGTCGTCCACCCCGGCCTCGGCGGCGATGGCGGCAGCGGTCAACGGGTTATCGCCGGTCACCATCACGGTGCGGATGCCCATCTGGCGCAGTTCGGCGAAGCGATCACGGATGCCAGGCTTGACCACGTCCTTGAGGTGTATGGCCCCCAGCAGTTTGCCGTCGGCCGCCACCAGCAGCGGAGTACCGCCGCTCTGGGCGATCTTCTCGATTTCGCGGGCCAGCGGCGCCGGCACGTCCTCGCGACTCACGCCGACCCAGTCGAGCACCGCATCCACAGCACCCTTGCGGTAGCTGCGACCGGCCCAGTCGGCACCGGAGAGACGGGTTTCGGCCGTGAAGGGAATCACAGTGATCTCGTCACGCGCCGGCTCTTGCATCGAGTGCAGCGCGCGCAGGTATTCGACGATGGACTTGCCTTCCGGCGTCTCGTCAGCGAGCGAAGCCAACAGCGCGGCGTCGGAAAGCTCCTTGCCGGCCACGCCCGGGGCCTTGATCATCGCGCTGCAACGGCGGTTACCGAAGGTGATGGTGCCGGTCTTGTCCAGCAGCAACACATGCACGTCACCGGCGGCTTCCACCGCGCGACCGGACTTGGCGATCACGTTCAGGCGCACCAGGCGGTCCATGCCGGCGATGCCGATGGCGGACAGCAGGCCGCCGATGGTGGTGGGAATCAGGGTTACCAGCAGTGCCACCAGGTAAACCAGCGGCAGGTCGCCACCGGCATAGCGGGCGAAGGGCTGCAGGGTGGCCACGACCAGCAGGAAGATCAGCGTCAGGCCGATCAGCAGGATGTCCAGCGCCACCTCGTTGGGGGTTTTCTGGCGCTTGGCGCCTTCCACCAGGGCGATCATCCGATCCAGGGTGGACTCACCGGGGTTGGCGGTGATTTTCACCAGCAGCCAGTCGGAAACGATGCGGGTATTGCCGGTGACGGCGGAACGGTCGCCACCGGACTCGCGGATCACCGGCGCCGATTCGCCAGTGATGGCCGCTTCGTTGACCGCGGCGATGCCTTCGATCACTTCACCATCACCGGGGATCAGCTCACCGGCTTCAACCCGCACCACGTCGCCACGACGCAGGCTGGCGGCCGCAACGGTCTCGAACTGGCCATTGGCCTTGCGGCGGCGCGCGGTCAAGCCCTGGCTGCCTGCACGCAGGCTGTCGGCGCGGGCCTTGCCGCGGCCCTCGGCCAAGGCTTCGGCGAAGTTGGCGAAGAGCACGGTGAACCACAGCCAGAGGGCGATCTGTACGGCCAGTCCGGTGCTCACCGCCGGGTTGGGGATGAAACAGAGAACGGTGGTCAGCACCGCGGTCAGCTCGACCACCAGGATTACCGGCGAACGTACCAGCTGGCGCGGGTCCAACTTGACGAAGGCCTGGCGCAGCGCTGGTTTCCACAGCGCGGCGAAGGAGGTCTTGGGTTGCTGCTTGGCGCCTTTGAGCGCCTGCATGGGGGCATTCATCATGGTTCTCCGTTAGAAGCCCTGGATCAGCGCGAGGTGTTCAGCGATCGGCCCAAGGGCCAACGCCGGCAGGAAGGTCAGGCCGCCGACCAGCAGAATGGTCAGGGTCAACAAGGTGACGAACAGCGGACCATGGGTGGGGAAGCTGTTGGCGCCGAGCGGTGCACGTTTCTTCATCGCCAGGCTGCCGGCGATGGCCAGCACCGGGATGATGTAGCCGAAGCGGCCGAGGATCATCGCCACACCGATCAGCACGTTATGGAACGGCGTGTTGGCACCGAAACCAGCAAAGGCCGAACCGTTGTTGGCAGTACCCGAGGTATAGGCATACAGGGCCTGGCTGAAGCCGTGGGCGCCGGGGTTGGTGATGGAAGCCGCAGGGCCGGCAAGGCTGACGGCCAGGCCGCAGAACACCAGCACACCCACCGGCATCACCAGCAGGGTCGCCACCAGCAGGCGCACTTCGCGGGCTTCCAGCTTCTTGCCGAGGTACTCCGGGGTACGGCCAATCATCAGGCCAGCGAGGAACACGGCGATCAGCACAAACAGCAACATGCCGTAGAGACCGGCACCGACGCCGCCAAAGATGATCTCGCCGAGCATCATGTTGAACATCGGGATCATGCCGCCCAGGGCGCTGAAGCTGTCATGCATGGCGTTGACCGAACCGTTGGACGCGGCCGTGGTGGTCACCGCCCAGAGCGCCGAAGCGGCGATACCGAAGCGACTTTCCTTGCCTTCCAGCGAACCGCTCTGCTCGATCGGCAGTGCAGCCAGGGCCGGGTTCGGCTGGTATTCGCTATACAGGGTCGCGCCCAGGCCAATGACGAACAGCACCAGCATGCAAGCCAGCAGCGCACGGCTCTGGCGCAGGTCCTTGACGTAGTGGCCAAAGGTGAACACCAGGGCCGCCGGGATCAGGATGATGGAAGCCATCTCCAGCAGGTTGCTCCAGGCCGTGGGGTTCTCGAACGGGTGCGCCGAGTTGACGCCGAAGAAGCCGCCACCGTTGGTGCCCAGTTGCTTGATGGCGATCTGGCTGGCTGCCGGACCAAGGGGAATGCTCTGGTCGGCGCCCTGCAGGGTCACCGCATGGGCGTAGTCGAAGAAGCTTTGCGGAACGCCCTGCCAGACCAGGAATAGCGCCAGCGGCAGGCACAACGGCAGCAGCACGTAGAGGGTCGCGCGAGTCAGGTCGACCCAGAAGTTGCCGATGCTGTCGGTCGAACGACGGGCAATACCGCGGCAGAACACGACCAGTACGGCCAGGCCGACAGCAGGGCTGACGAAGTTCTGCACGCCCAGGCCGACCATCTGGCTGAAGTAGCTCAGGCTGGCTTCACCGCTGTAGGCCTGCCAGTTGGTATTGGTCATGAAGCTGACGGCAGTGTTAAACGCCAGGCTCCACTCCAGGCCCGGCAATTTCTGCGGGTTCAGCGGCAATGCACCTTGCAGCATGAGGATGGCGAACAGAACGACCAGGCTGGCGAGGGAAAAGGCCAACAGGGCTAGTGCGTAGGTCTTCCAGTCCTGCTCACGCTCGGCATCAACGCCTGCGACGCGGTAGCAGAAACGCTCGACGGGCGAGAAAACCGGGGTCAGGAAGGTACGTTGTCCCTCCATCACCCGGTAGTAGAAGCGTCCGAGGAAAGGTGCCGGCGCCAGCACCAGCACGAAGAAGGCCAGGATGAGGCCGATGTCCTGAAGTTGCATGTGGCCTCCTAGCCGCGCTCGGCGCGCAGCAGCGCAACCAGCAAATAAATGAAAAGTCCCATGGCCAGAACCAGGGACACCCCGTCGAGAATGCTCATTGCTTGTGCTCCTGAATGCGGTTTATGCCGCCGTGGAGCCATTGTCGGAATGAGGGGCGTAAAGGAACGAGCCCAGAGGGCGCGCGGAGGCATCAAGAAAGCGTAAAGAAGGGGGAAGTTGGCCCTGTTCCCGGGCCAACGATCTTCACTGCCCCTCGCCTGGAGGGAGGCGGAGACTATTCGTGCCGACTGCCGGGCTAGCGCGGACGGTCAGGCACGAGCCCCTCTCCGCGGCATGGAGAGGGGCTGGGGGTGAGGGTCGCCCCCGAGTCGAAGCGTCAGGGCATGACCGGCGGAATGTAGGTCAGCGTCTTGCCCAGGCCCCACAGCAGCACCAGCACCAGCGGGATATGCACCAGCAACTGGACGAAGGAGAAGCCGATCAGGTCGCGGGCTTTCAGGCCCAGCACGCCGAGCAGTGGCAGCATGTAGAAGGGGTTGATGAGGTTCGGCAGCGCCTCGGCGGCGTTGTAGATCTGCACCGACCAGCCCAGGTGGTACTGCAGCTCGTTGGCCACCTGCATCACGTAGGGCGCCTCGATGATCCACTTGCCGCCACCGGACGGGATGAAGAAGCCCAATACGGCGGAGTACACACCCATCAGCAGCGCGTAGGTGTCGTGGTTGGCGATCTGCACGAAGAAGGTGGAGATGTGGTGGGCCAGGGTCTGGCCGTCGCTGCCGTTGACCGTGGTCATGATGGCGGCGATGGAGCCGTATAGCGGGAACTGGATCAACACGCCCGTGGTGGTGGGCACCGCTCGGGTCACGGCATCGAGGAAGCTGCGCGGGCGCCAGTGCAGCAACGCGCCCGCCATGATGAACAGCAGGTTGTAGGTGTTCAGGCCGGAAATGGCAGTGATTGCCGGCTTGCTGGCGAATTCCTGGGCCAGCCAGCCACCGGCCAGCACTACCAGCAGGATGATCAGCAGCGGGCTGTGTTCCAGCCATTCGCCCGGACGGGTCGGCTTGACTTGCGGCGGCGAGGTGAAAGTCGGGTCAACGCCGCAGGACTTGGCATCACGCGCACTGGCGGCGCTGGGCGCAGTCATGTAGGCGATCACCAGGGACACCACCATCAGCGCCAGCAGCATCACGCCCGACTGCCAGAGGAAGATGGTTTCGGTGAACGGGATCACGCCGGTGATGGCGAGGATCGACGGCGGCAGGCTGGCCGGGTTGGCCTGCAACTGCGCGGCCGACGAGGACAGGCCAAGGGCCCACACGGCGCCCAGCCCCAGGTAGGCGGCCGCACCGGCGGCGCGGTAGTCCATTTTCAGCTCTTCACGGCGGGCCAGGGCACGCACCAGCAGGCCGCCGAACACCAGGGACAGGCCCCAGTTCAGCAACGACGCGACCATGGAGATCAGCGCTACCCAGCACACGGCTGAGCGTCCGTTCTTCGGCACGCGGGCCAGCAGGTCGATCAGGCGCGAAGCCGGGCCGGAGCTGGCAACCACATAGCCGCCAATGACCACGAAGGCCATCTGCATGGTGAAGGGGATCAGGCTCCAGAATCCGTCGCCAAAGGCTTTGGCGGCCTGGCTGGCCGGCGCGCCCATCGCCAGGGTAGCGACCGTCACCAGCAGAACGGCGACTGCGGCAAAGACCCAGGAATCAGGGAACCAGCGTTCCGCCCAGTTCGAGCAACGCATGGCAAAGCGTGCTGAGCGGCTTTCTTGAAGTGTTGTGGCCATCGGGTACCTCGGGAGTGTTGTTTTTATCGGCAATCGCCCAGCCGCAATGGCGGCCGGGCGCCGGGACAGTGGTCTTGATTGAATCCGAGGGTCTTTGCCCTCTTTCTGTCTGAAACGACGACGCCACGCCCATCAGGGGCATGGTGAGGTCGGGTGCCCGTGACCTTTCAGTCTTGGGCTCGTGCGTGATGGCCTTGCGAGGACCAGGTGGGCCCGGTCCGTTGGAGCTTTCTAGTTATGGGTGAAGCAATCGCAGGGTGGATCGCGCTTCATCGATCCACCATCGGAGTCCGGACGGAGCGCCTGGGGTGGAAATGAAAAGCGCTTTCCACCCTACATGACCCGCAGCGCGGGTCGGGTGTGTTGCGGCTTAGCGTTCGATGGCCAGGGCTACACCTTGGCCACCACCGATGCACAGGGTCGCCAGGCCCTTCTTCGCATCGCGCTTGATCATTTCGTGCAGCAGGGTCACCAGCACGCGGCAGCCAGAGGCGCCGATGGGGTGGCCCAGGGCGATGGCACCGCCGTTGACGTTGACCTTGCCAGCATCCCAGCCGAGCTCCTGCCCGACGGACAGCGCCTGGGCGGCGAAGGCTTCGTTGGCTTCGATCAGGTCGAGATCAGCCAGGTTCCAGCCAGCCTTTTCCAGACAGCGCTTGGTCGCCGAGACCGGGGCGATACCCATGATCGCGGGGTCGACGCCGGCGTTGGCGTAGCTGGCGATGCGCGCCAGTACCGGCAGGCCGAGGGCCTTGGCCTTGGTGGCGCTCATCAACAGCACGGCAGCGGCGCCGTCGTTGAGGCTGGAGGCGTTGCCGGCGGTGACGCTGCCGTCTTTCTTGAAGGCCGGCTTGAGCTTGGCCAGGGCTTCGGCGGTGGTGCCGGCGCGCGGCTGCTCGTCCGTGGCGAAGGCAACGGGGTCGCCCTTGCGCTGCGGGATCAGGATCGGGGTGATCTCATCCACGAAGCGCCCACCTTCGATGGCGGCCACGGCCTTCTGCTGCGAGGCGGCGGCGAAGGCGTCCTGGGCTTCACGGCTGATGCCGTACTTCTCCACCAGGTTCTCGGCGGTGATGCCCATGTGGTAGTCGTTGAAGGCGTCCCACAGGCCGTCCTGAATCATGGTGTCGACCAGCTTGGCGTGGCCCATGCGCAGGCCGGTACGGGCACCCGGCATCACGTACGGTGCCAGGCTCATGTTCTCCTGGCCGCCGGCGATGATGACCTCGGCGTCGCCACAGCGAATGGCTTGTGCCGCCAGGTGCAGGGCCTTGAGGCCAGAACCGCAGACCTTGTTCAGGGTCATGGCCGGTACCGCGTGGGGCAGGCCGGCGAGGATGGCGGCCTGGCGGGCCGGGTTCTGGCCGGAGCCTGCGGTGAGCACCTGGCCGAGGATGACTTCATCCACTTCAGCGCCGTCGAGGCCGGTCTGGGCCAGCAACTGGCGGATCACTGCAGCGCCCAGTTCCGGGGCGGGAATGTTCGCCAGGGCACCCTGGAAACTGCCGATGGCGGTGCGGGTGGCGGCGACGATAACGACGTCTTGCATGGAGCACTCCATTTGATACGTAGGGGCGAGCTTGCTCGCGAATCGATGCGATCTTCGCGAGCAAGCTCGCGCCTACAAAGCATTGAAAAGACCGCGCCGGAGGAAGCCATGCGTGGTGGCCTCCTCCAGAGCGGTAGAGCAATCAGAAGGTCATTTCAACCACGTCGTCGGGGACGATCAAGCGGCCAGCGGTTTTCTCGGCGATCTCGGCGATGCTCACGCCCGGCGCGGTTTCGCGCAGGATGAAGGCGCCGTTCTCGATCTCCAGGTAGGCCAGGTCGGTCAGCACCTTGCGGATGCAGCCGGCGCCGGTCAGCGGCAGCTCGCAGCGTTCCAGCAGCTTGGACTCACCGTCCTTGGAGGCGTGGGTCATGGTGACGATGATGTTGTCGGCACCGGCGACCAGGTCCATGGCGCCGCCCATGCCCTTGACCAGCTTGCCAGGGATCATCCAGGAGGCGATGTTGCCGTGGACGTCCACCTCGAACGCGCCGAGCACGGTCAGGTCGACGTGGCCGCCGCGGATCATCGCGAACGACTCGGCCGAGGAGAAGATGGACGCGCCCTTGACCGCGGTGACGGTCTGCTTGCCGGCGTTGATCATGTCGGCATCGACGTCATTTTCAGTGGGGAAGGCGCCCATGCCCAGCAAGCCGTTCTCGGACTGCAGCATCACTTCCATGCCTTCGGGTACGTAGTTGGCCACCAGGGTCGGGATGCCTATCCCTAAGTTCACGTAGTAGCCATCTTTCAGTTCGCGGGCCACGCGCTGGGCCATCTGTTCGCGGGTCAGTGCCATGTCGGTTTCCTCGAATTCTTCTTGTCGTGATCAGGAGCGGACGGTGCGCTTTTCGATGCGCTTCTCGAAGCGGCCAAGAATCACACGATCAACGTAGATGCCCGGAGTGTGTATCTGGGTCGGGTCCAGCTCGCCCGGCTCGACGATCTCTTCGACTTCAACCACGGTGATGCGGCCAGCAGTGGCCACCACCGGATTGAAGTTCTGCGCGGTGTGGCGGTAGATCACGTTGCCGTAGTGGTCGGCCTTCCAGCCCTTGACGATGGCGAAGTCACCGGTGATGGAAGGTTCGAGGATGTGAGGACGGCCGTTGAACTCGCGTACTTCCTTGCCTTCGGCAACCGGGGTGCCGTAGCCGGTGGCGGTGAAGAAGGCCGGGATGCCGGCACCACCTGCGCGCAGTTTCTCGGCCAGGGTGCCTTGCGGGGTCAGTTCGACTTCCAGCTCGCCGCTCAGCAGTTGCTTCTCGAACAAAGCATTCTCACCCACGTAGGAGGCAACCATCTTGCGGATCTGACGGTCTTCCAGCAGCACGCCGAGGCCGAAACCATCGACGCCACAGTTGTTGGAAACCACGGTGAGGCCTGTGACGCCACGGCGGCGGATCTCGGCGATCAGGTTCTCGGGGATGCCACAAAGGCCGAAACCACCGGCCAGGACGGTCATGTTGTCTGTCAGCCCGTCCAGGGCTTCCTCGTAGCTGCTTACTCGCTTGTCGAGTCCACTCATGCTCATGTGCCTCTTGTCTTTATTGGTCGCGGCGCAGTGCCGCCGGTGAGTGGGTCAGAGCTTCTCCCGCACAGACTGATTTGTTAAGTTTGTTTTTCCTAACGATTCATAAGCAAACCAAATCAATGACCATCAAGCAGTTGCGCGCCTTCCTCGCTGTAGCCCAGAGCCTGAGCTTCGCCCAGGCCTGCGAACGGCTGCACCTGTCCCAACCGGCGCTGAGCCTGGCAATCAAGAACCTGGAGGAATCCCTCGGCGGCCAGTTGCTGGTGCGCACGACGCGCAGCGTCGCCCTGACGCCCGAAGGGGAAACCCTGCTGCCCATCGCCCGGCGCTTGCTGGCGGACTGGGACAATGCCGAGGAACTGCTGCGCCAGCACTTCACCCTGCAATTGGGCAAGGTTTCCATCGCCGCCATGCCCTCCTTCGCCGGCAACCTGCTGCCGGCCGCGCTCAAGGCCTTCCGCGACCAGCACCCCAAGGTCAACGTGGCGGTGCATGACGTGATCAACGAGCAGGTGCTGGAGATGGTGCGCAACCGGCGGGTGGAACTGGGCATCGCCTTCGAGCCCGAGTCCCTCGACGGTCTCGACTTCACGCCCTTCTACACCGACCGCTTCGTTGCCGTGGTGCCCGCCGACTGCGCGCTGGCCCAGCGCGCCGAGGTGGGCTGGGCAGAGCTGCTGCAGGGCAACTTCATCACCCTGCAACGCCCATCCGCGGTGCGGCTGATGCTGGAAGAAGTACTCGCCCCGCAGCACGGCCGCCTGCCGGTCGCCTTCGAGAGCCACCAACTGGTGACCGTGGGCCGGATGGTGGCCCAAGGGTTGGGCGTCAGTGCCGTACCCAGCTTGTGCATCCAGCAGATGGAAGAGTTGGGCGCCCACTGCATCGCCCTGCACAGCCCCCAGGTGGAGCGCCGCGTGGGCCTGCTGCGGTTGGCCGAGCACACGCTTTCCACTGCTGCCCAGGCACTGAGCGACGTGCTGCTGCACACCCCTGACTGGAACCGCCTCGACCTGCCCCGGCCTTGAGCCAGGGCCTATGCTGATAGCAGACGGACGACTCAAGACTCGCAAGATGAGGATGCGCAGATGGACCAGCCACTGTGGACACCCAGCCCAGTGCGGATCGCCGCCACCCGCATGGATGCCTTCCGCCGCCAGGTCAGCCAGCAACAGGGCCTGAGCTTGCCCGACTACCCTGCCCTGCATGCCTGGAGCCTGGATCGCCGCGAGGCCTTCTGGCAGTCGATCGTCGAGTTCTTCGATATCCGCTTCAGCGCGCCGCCCATAGCCGTTCTGCAAGAACGCAGCGTGATGCCCGACGCCCGCTGGTTCCCCGGCGCCACGCTGAATTTCGCTGAACACTTACTGCGCCGTCGCGACGACCATCCGGCCCTGGTGGCCATCGGCGAAGACGGCAGCCGCGTACAACTGACCTACGCCGAACTGGCCGCCCATGTCGCCGGCCTGCAACTGAGCCTGAAATCCATGGGCGTGGGAGCCGGCGACCGGGTTGCGGCCCTTATGCCCAATACCTGGCAGACCGTCGTCGGCATGCTCGCCGCCACCAGCCTGGGCGCCACCTGGTCATCCTGCTCGCCGGACTTCGGCACCCAGGGGGTGATCGACCGCTTCGGCCAGATCGAGCCCAAGGTGCTGATCGCCGCTGCCGGTTACCGCTATGCCGGCAAGAACCTGGACCTGACAGCCAAGCTCAATGAAATCCTCGAGCGCATGCCCTGGCTGGAACAACTGCTGGTGGTGCCCTACTCCCAGGCCGAGGCGCGGCCGGCGGACTTCACCACCCGCGCCCGGGTGGCCTTGTGGAACGACTTCTACCAGCCCGGCGGCGAGCCGGTGTTCGTCCCAGTGCCCTTCGACCACCCGCTGTACATCCTCTACTCCAGCGGCACCACCGGCGTGCCCAAATGCATCATCCACGGGGTGGGCGGCACCTTGTTGCAGCACGTCAAGGAACACGGCCTGCATTGCGACCTGTCGGCCTCGGACACCTTGTTCTACTTCACCACGTGCGGCTGGATGATGTGGAACTGGCTGGTTTCCGGCCTCGCCCTCGGCGCCACGCTGGTGCTCTACGACGGCTCGCCCTTCCACCCCGGCCCCGAGCGTCTGATGGACCTGATCGATGCCGAGGGCATCAGCATCTTCGGCACCAGCGCCAAGTACCTCGCCGCGCTGGAGAAGGCCGGCGCCAGGCCACGCCGGAGCCACCGCCTGGAACGCCTGAAGGCGCTGCTTTCCACCGGCTCACCGCTGTCCCACGAGAGCTTCGAGTACGTGTACCGCGACATCAAGGGCGAGCTGTGCCTGTCCTCGATATCCGGCGGTACGGACATCGTTTCCTGCTTCGCCCTGGGTAATCCGGTGCTGCCCGTCTGGCGCGGCGAGCTGCAATGCAAAGGCCTGGGCATGGACGTGCAGGTGTGGAACGAGGACGGCAAGCGGGTGTTTGGCGAGAAGGGTGAGCTGATCTGCGCCCGGCACTTCCCGTCGATGCCGGTGGGCTTCTGGAACGATCCGGACGGGGCGAAGTTCAAGGCAGCCTACTTCGACACCTTCCCCGGCGTCTGGGCTCATGGCGACTACGCCGAGGAAACCCCGCGCGGAGGTCTGCTGATCCACGGCCGCTCCGACGCGGTGCTCAACCCCGGCGGCGTGCGCATCGGCACCGCCGAAATCTACCGCCAGGTGGAAAAGGTGGAAGAGGTGCTGGAGTCCATCGCCATCGGCCAGGACTGGCAAGGCGATGTGCGAGTGGTGCTGTTCGTTCGCTTGCGTGACGGCGTCGTGCTGGACGACGCCCTGCGCGAGCGTATCCGCCAGGTGATCCGCGCCAACACCACGCCACGCCATGTGCCGGCGAAGATCATCGCCGTAGCCGACATTCCCAGGACCCTGAGCGGCAAGATCGTCGAGCTGGCGGTACGCAATGTGGTGCACGGCCGGCCGGTGAAGAACACCGACGCCCTGGCCAATCCGCAGGCGCTGGAGCTGTTCCGGGACCTGCCCGAGCTTGTAGGGGCGAATTCATTCGCCAACCGGACCGAAGGTTCGGCCTGAGGCCCTGCGGGGCAGCTCCGCCGCCCTTGGCGATTGAAATCGCCCCTACAGGAATCCTGCCTAAAGGTAGGGCCTGATCACTCCCAGGGCCCGTTCCATGTAGGCCTCTTTCTCCCCCACCGGCGCCACGTAGTGCAGTGCCGTGGCGCAGGCATCCTCGCCGGCCAATTTGGCGATAACCCAGGCCGCCAGGTACGGCGCGGACAGGCACCCGCCAGCGGTGGCCAGATTGCCATTGGCAAAGAAGGGTTGATCCAGCACCTGCACCCCGGCTTCGATCACCCAGGGTTTGGTGGTGAGGTCAGTGCAGGCCGGCAAGTTGCCGAGCAGGCCAAGCCTGGCCATCAGGAGGGCGCCGGAGCATTGCGAACCGATCAGTTGGCGCTGCGGGTCCAGGCGCAGGCGGTCGAGGATGCTGCGGTCCTTGGCGATTTCACGCGTCTGGATGCCGCTGCCGAACAGTACGACGTCCGCCGTGTTGGCCGCCTCCAGGGGCTGTTGGGCCTGGACCCGCACGCTGTTCATTGAAGTGACCCATTCGCTGGGGGACGTGATCTCCGCCCGCCAGCCCTGCCCGCGCATGCGGTTGAGCAGGCCAGCGGCCACGAAAGAGTCCAGCTCGTTGAAGCCTTCGAACGTCAGTACAGCGATACGCATCACGACCTCCCGGATCGGTTGGGGCATGCAGCGAATCTATGCGGGCTGGGGTGTGGTCGCTATGTACAGACAAAATTAAATTTGGCCATACAGGCTTGTAGGAGCGAATTCATTCGCCAACCGGACCGAAGGTTCGGCCGGTAAGCCCCGGGGGGCAGCTCCGCTGCCCTTGGCGATTGAAGTCGCCCCTAAAAGGAAGTGCCTTAGCGAGGCACTGGCTCCTCCGGCCCGTCCTCTTCCAGGTCTTCAAGCTTCAGCTCCAGCCCCCAACTGGCGGCCTCCTCGGTGCGAGCCGGCGCAGCGGCAGGTGCGGGGGCGGCCGCTGCCGGTGCAGGCGCCGCTGCCGGGCCGTCGCGGTACAACTTGAGTTTCAGGCGCAGGTTGTTGGCCGAGTCGGCGTTCTTGATCGCCTCGTCCTCGGGAATGGCGCCCTCCACTACCAGGTCGAACAGCGCCTGGTCGAAGGTCTGCATGCCCAGGCCGCGAGACTTTTCCATGATTTCCTTGATGGAGTGGAATTCGCCGCGCTTGATCAGGTCGCTGATGGTCGAGGTGCCCAGCAGCACCTCCACTGCCGCCCGTCGTTTGCCGTCCTGGGTGCGCACCAGGCGCTGGGAGACGAACGCCTTGAGGTTGTTGCCCAGGTCGTTGAGCAGCTGCGGACGGCGCTCTTCGGGGAAGAAGTTGATGATGCGGTCCAGCGCCTGGTTGGCGTTGTTGGCGTGCAGGGTGGAAATGGCCAGATGGCCGGTGTCGGCGAAGGCCAGGGCGTGCTCCATGGTCTCGCGGTCGCGGATCTCGCCGATCAGGATCACATCCGGCGCCTGGCGCAGGGTGTTCTTCAGCGCAGCGTGGAAGCTGCGGGTGTCCACCCCCACCTCGCGCTGGTTGATGATCGACTTCTTGTGCCGGTGCACGTACTCCACCGGGTCTTCGATGGTAATGATATGGCCGCCGGTGTTGCGGTTGCGGTAGTCGATCAGCGCCGCCAGGGAGGTGGACTTGCCGGATCCCGTGCCGCCGACGAAGAGCACCAGGCCGCGCTTTTCCATCACCATTTTCAGCAGCACTTCGGGCAGCTTGAGATCTTCGAAACGCGGGATGTCCAGCTTGATGTTCCGCGCAACGATGGAGACTTCGTTGCGCTGGCGGAAGATGTTGATACGGAAACGGCCAATATTCGGCAGCGAGATGGCCAGGTTCATTTCCAGCTCACGGTCGAACTCGGCGCGCTGCTCGGCATCCATGATGGATTCGGCAATCTTCGCCACGTCGCCGGCTTTCAGCGGCTCATTGCTGAGCGGGCGGAGCAGCCCGTTGAACTTGGCACAGGGCGGCGCGCCCGTGGACAGGTAGAGGTCGGAACCATCCTGGCTGGCCAGGATTTTCAGCATTGCGGAGAGGTCCATGGGCGTGCGCGTCCGGTCAGGTGTGAAGGCATCCGCGTGGCGGATCACAGGTCAGCAACTGTATGGCGGCAGCCGGTGCTGGCACAATGAACCGCTCCACACTCCAAGAGGAAATCCCATGGCCAAGGCCCTTGCCCGCCATATTCTGGTCAAGACCGAGGCGGAAGCCGAGCAACTGAAGAAGCGCCTGGATAAAGGCGAAGACTTCGCGACCCTGGCCAAGAAGCATTCCATTTGCCCGTCCGCCAAGCGCGGCGGCGACCTGGGCGAAGTCCGACCCGGACAGATGGTGCGGGTGATCGATCAGGTGATTTTCAAGAAACCCGTGCGGGTGATCCACGGCCCGGTGAAAAGCCAGTTCGGCTATCACTTGGTGCAGGTGTTCTTCAGGGAATGAGGGCATTGCGGGGAGATGGGCACCGTCCGTGGCACAGTGCCCATTCTAGGGAGCGGATGTGACGCTCCTGTTACCGCTTCACTGCAAGGTTTCGCGAGCGCAGGAACGCGAGATATCGGTCAGGACGGTCAGCTCTTCATCGGTAGGTTTACGACCTTCGGTGACCCCCACCAACTGCTGGGAGGTGAACGCCTCCTGCATCATGCCGTTGGAGCACTTGCAGTAGGCGGCGGCCTTGTCCGGCGGAACCTGCCGCGCGGCGCTGGTAACGCACTCCTGGGTGAACTTCTCACCACCGCCCTGCGGCCACTCCCCCGCCACTGCCGCGACTGAGCAGGCCTGCAAGGCCAGTACAGCGAAAAATCGAGTCTTCTTCACGTGCAATCTCCTGCTGGTCCTGAAGGCGCATTCTTGCCGCAGCGGGCACCTGGCAGGCAATAGCTGAAAACGACAGGGCACGACCTCACTCTTCCGTGGACGCTGGCTGCTTCCGTCCCGGCAACCAGTGCGGAGCGTCCACACGCTCCTGCAATCGGACGGCAAACGCCAGCGCCGAGGCCCGATCACGGAACGGCACCTTCATGCCGAGGGCTTCTACCTGCCACTCTTCCCTGCCGCCACGGTTGACCTGCTGGATCGCGATTTCCATGGACTGCTCCGCTGAACCCGGGGGAACCACGGCAGGAGCGGCAGGCAGAAAAAAGGCCAACTGATGAGGTTGGCCTGCACCGCGAAGGTGTGGGGATGCGCTGCCGCAGCGAATGTACCGTGGAAGTCGAGTCAGGCTAACGCCGGAAGTTGACACTTTTGCGACAGGCCTGTGACCGGGGCCACCGCCCCGGTCACCTCGCGCGCCTCAATCGGCGATCGGTAGCGGAGCGGCCGGGTCGACCAATCCGGCGCTGCGCAGTTCGCGCCAGAAATCGGCCGGCACCACTTCGTTCAGCGCGGCGCGGTCCTCGGCGATGCGGCCGGGCTTGCTGGCCCCCGGGATGACCGCGGCCACCGCCGGGTTGGCCAGGGCGAACTGGAGCCCCGCAGCCTTCATGCTGATGCCATAGCGATCGGCGATGGCCTTGATCCGGGCGACCTTGGCGAGTATCTCGGAGGTGGCCGGTGCGTACTCGAAGTTGGGACCGCCGACGAGTGCGCCGGAGCTGTAGGGGCCGCCAACGACTATTCCCAGGCCGCGCGCCGCAACCTGTGGCATCACCCGCTGCAAGGCGCGCTCATGGTCGAGCAGCGTGTAGCGGCCCGCAAGCAGGAAGCCATCCGGGCGCGGTTCGTCGAGGCCGAGCAGCAGTTCGATGGGCTCCACCCGGTTGACGCCCAGGCCCCAGGCCTTGATCACGCCTTCATCGCGCAGTCGGTCGAGCGCCCTGAAGGCACCCTTGCGCGCGCTTTCGAATACGCTGAGCCATTCGTCGCCGTAGAAGTCCTGCGCCACGTCATGAACCCAGACGATTTCGATGTGGTCGGTCCGCAGTCGCTTGAGGCTGTCGTCGATGGAGCGCAGGGTGGCAGCTTCGGAATAGTCGTTGACGATCCGGTTCGGGCGGCCGTAGCGGAAGACATCGCCCTTTTCACCGAGGTCGCGGGCATTCACGTCCTCGACTTCGTCGAGAATCAGGCGGCCGACCTTGGTGCTGATGACGTAGTCTTCGCGACGCCTTCCGGCGAGCGCCTCGCCCATGCGGATTTCCGCCAGCCCCGCACCGTAGAACGGCGCATTGTCGAAGTAGCGGATGCCGTCGTTCCACGCGGCGTCCACGGTCGCCCGTGCTTCCTCCTCGGGAATATCGCGGAACATGTTGCCCAGCGGGGCGGTACCGAAGCCCAGTTGGCCGGGAAGAATATCTTTGAGCGCCATGGCGTTCTCCTTTTTGCGAAAGGAGGCGAAGGCCACGCCTTCGCCCTGGGTTTTCAATGAATGTGCCTGTCCGGCGGTCGTCGGCATCGGAAAGCCGGGCAGCGGATTGGGCGTGACAACACCCTTGTGTCCAGCCTAGCGCTCCAGTTTCCGGTCAAGGCTGGCGAGGATGAACGGGAACTTCGGCGTGGTTGGCTCCTTGATTACGGATTGACCAAAGCATGCTTGCGACCCACCTATTCATCCAATTTATTTGCCGTATTTCAGATATTCGCTACGACATATAACTGGATGCACTACAACGGGCGACCGGATCGATGGCGAAGATCGATTGCCCCTTTCCCGAACCAGAAACGCTACAATCGCGCCCTTTTTGCGCAACGCGCGCCCCAAGCTCAGGATTCCACCGTGATCTCTACCGCCAACATCACCATGCAGTTCGGCGCCAAGCCGCTGTTCGAGAACGTTTCCGTCAAGTTCGGCAGCGGCAACCGCTACGGCCTGATCGGTGCCAATGGCTGCGGCAAGTCGACCTTCATGAAGATTCTCGGCAGCGACCTGGAGCCTTCCGGCGGCCAGGTGATGCTGGAACCCAACGTGCGTCTGGGCAAGCTGCGCCAGGATCAGTTCGCCTACGAAAACTTCAGCGTGATCGACACCGTGATCATGGGCCACGAAGAGCTCTGGAAGGTGAAGGCCGAGCGTGATCGCATCTACTCGCTGCCGGAAATGAGCGAAGAAGACGGTATGGCCGTGGCCGAACTGGAAACCGAGTTCGCCGAAATGGACGGCTACACCGCCGAGTCCCGCGCCGGCGAGCTGCTGCTCGGGCTGGGCATCCCCCTGAGCCAGCACTTCGGCCCGATGAGCGAGGTCGCCCCCGGCTGGAAGCTACGCGTTCTGCTGGCCCAGGCGTTGTTCTCGGACCCGGACGTACTGCTGCTGGACGAGCCGACCAACCACCTGGACATCAACACCATCCGCTGGCTGGAAAACATCCTCACGGCGCGTAACAGCACCATGATCATCATTTCCCACGATCGCCACTTCCTGAACAGCGTGTGCACCCACATGGCGGACCTGGACTACGGCGAGCTGCGCCTGTTCCCGGGCAACTACGACGAGTACATGACCGCTGCGACCCAGTCGCGCGAGCAGCTGCTGGCCGATAACGCCAAGAAGAAGGCGCAGATCGCCGAACTGCAGACCTTCGTCAGCCGCTTCTCCGCCAACGCCTCGAAAGCCAAGCAAGCGACCTCGCGCGCCAAGCAGATCGACAAGATCCAGCTGGCCGAGGTCAAGCCGTCCAGCCGCGTCAGCCCCTTCATCCGCTTCGACCAGCACAAGAAGCTGCACCGCCAGGCGGTGACCGTGGAGAAACTGGCCAAGGGCTTCGAAGGCAAGCAACTGTTCAAGGGCCTGGACCTGCAGATCGAAGCGGGCGAGCGCGTCGCCATCATCGGCCCCAACGGCATCGGCAAGACCACCCTGCTACGTACTCTGGTCGGCGAGATGACTCCGGACAGTGGCGCCGTGAAATGGACCGAAAGCGCGGACCTGGGCTATTACGCCCAGGACCATGCCCATGATTTCGAAGACGACGTCACGCTGTTCGACTGGATGGGCCAGTGGACCCAGGGCGGCGAGCAACTGGTGCGCGGCACGCTAGGCCGCATGCTGTTCTCCAACGACGAGATCCTCAAGTCGGTGAAGGTGATCTCTGGTGGTGAACAGGGCCGCATGCTGTTCGGCAAGCTGATCCTGAAAAAGCCCAACGTGCTGGTAATGGACGAACCCACCAACCACCTGGACATGGAATCCATCGAGGCGCTCAACCTGGCGCTGGAGAACTACCCGGGCACCTTGATCTTCGTCAGCCACGACCGCGAGTTCGTCGGTTCCCTGGCCACTCGCATCATCGAGCTGTCGGAGAACGGTGTGACCGACTTCAGCGGCACCTATGACGACTACCTGCGCAGTCAGGGTGTGATTGTCTGAATCCTCGCGCCCCTCATGCAGGGGCACTGTCCTGTGGGGGCGAATTCATTCGCCAAGGGCGGCGAAGCTGCCCCCTTCTGTATCGCAGGCCGAACCTGCGGTCCGGTTGGCGATTGAAATCGCCCCTTCAGGTAAAGCGGCCCTTGCCGCTTGAGATTGCTCGCTCGCTGCAAACGACAAAGCCCCGCACGCGGGGCTTTGTGTTTTCCGGCTAGTGGAATCAGGCGGTGGTGAACAGCTCGCCGATCTGCGCCTTGGCGGCGCTGAAGGCATTGGCACGCGGCTCTTCGCCGTAGGCCAGGCCTTCTGCGCGAACGATCTCGATGTCGGTCACGCCGAGGAAGTTCAGCACCAGCTTCAGGTAATCCTCGTGAGCCTGGCCGCTGGCCTGGCCGGCGTGGATGCCGCCTGAGGTGGAAACGATCACCACTTTCTTGCCAACCGCCAGTCCTTCCGGGCCGTTTTCGGTGTAGTGGAAGGTCTTGCCGGCGACGGCAATGCGGTCGATCCAGGCCTTGAGCTGGGTCGGGATGGTGAAGTTGTACATCGGCGCACCGATAACGATGGCATCAGCGGCGAGAAATTCGTTCAGGGTGGACTCACCCAGCTCGGCTTCGTGCTTCTGCGCGGCATCGCGCAGTTCGGACGGGGTACCGCCAGCAACCAGGCTCAGGGCCGACAGGTGGCTGATGGCGTCACTGGCCAGGTCACGGTAGGTAACCTGGGCATTCGGCTCGGCGGCTTCCCAGGCGGCGACGACGTCACGGCTCAGTTGGCGGGAGGCGGAGGTGTCGCCGAGGATGCTGGAATCGAGGTGCAGGAGTTTCATGGATGGTTACCCTCAGTTGGGCGACCGGCGACGGCCGATCGGATTGGGGGCAATCCTATCCATGTCGACAAACGCTGATTAGCCAGCGATTTTGTGATTAAGCGTCCCACTCATAGGACGAAACTACCTTTGCAGGGCGATGACGCTTGGCCTTTCCACCACCACGGCCAAGCCAGCCCGCGAATGGTGGGCCGATGAAGCCAGGCCCACCTGCAAGAGCGCCCCGGTGGAGGCGGACTCATTCGCGACTGCTGCTCAATCCTGCGAAGTGGCACCAATCTTATGTACCGACAGGTCGGCGCCGTAGTATTCCTCTTCCTGGCTAAGGCGGATGCCAACGGTGGACCTCAGCAAGCCATAGACCACAAAACCGCCCACTAGCGCGACCAGCACACCCAGACCGGTACCGATCAGTTGGCTGAAGAAGCTGACACCACCCAGGCCACCCAACGCCTCCTGGCCGAAGATGCCACAGGCGATGCCGCCCCAGACGCCGCAGAGGCCGTGCAGCGGCCAAACGCCGAGAACGTCGTCGATTTTCCACTTCACCTGAGTGGCGGTGAACGCCCAGACGAACAGGCCACCGGCCGCAGCACCGGTCACCAGGGCTCCAACCGGATGCATCAGGTCGGAGCCGGCGCAGATCGCGACCAGACCGGCGAGTGGTCCGTTGTGCAGGAAGCCAGGGTCGTTGCGGCCCACCAGCAATGCGGCGACGGTGCCACCAACCATGGCCATCAGCGAGTTCACCGCCACCAGGCCGCTGACACCCTGCAGGGTCTGCGCACTCATCACATTGAAGCCAAACCAACCGACGATGAGGATCCAGGAGCCCAGCGCCAGGAAGGGAATGTTCGACGGCGCGAAGGCCACCAGGCGGCCTTCGCGGTAGCGCCCGTTGCGGTGCCCCAGCAGCAGCACAGCTCCGAAGGCTAGCCAGCCGCCCACGGCGTGCACCACAACTGAACCGGCGAAGTCATGGAAGCTGGCGCCAAAGCTGCTCTTCAGCCAGTCCTGCAGGCCGAAGTTGCCGTTCCAGATCAGACCTTCGAAGAAGGGATAGATGAACGCGACGATCAGAAGCGTGGCGCACAGCTGCGGGTAGAACCGGGCGCGCTCGGCAATGCCGCCGGAGATGATGGCGGGAATGGCCGCGGCGAAGGTCAGCAGGAAGAAGAACTTCACCAGGGCATAACCGTGGTCAGCGGCGAGTGCACTGGCCGGCTCCAGGAAAGTCACGCCATAGGCGATCCAGTAACCGATGAAGAAATAGGCCAGGGTCGAGACCGCGAAGTCGGAGAGGATCTTCGACAAGGCGTTGACCTGGTTCTTCTGGCGCACCGTACCGACTTCAAGGAAGGCGAAGCCAGCATGCATGGCGAGCACCATGACGGCGCCCATCAGGATGAACAGGGTGTTGGAACCGTGGATCAGGGTCTCCACGGCGCTGTTGAGGTTTTCCATTGGCGAAGACAACTCCGGCAGCGAGGAAAAAGCACCAATGCAGTTCATGAACGACTTCCAGCGCACCATCCTGAGGCCATACCGCACCGCAAAGGATCGAATCGGGCTCCCGAATTGGTGCAGACAGGCCAGCGCAAGAATTATCTAGAACGGCGTTTCTTTTTGATTTTCATTAGGTTGCGCTTGGATTACGCGTCTCGACAGGCCATCCGGGGCGCCCCGATCCAGCGCATCTCGCCACAACCACGCACCAGCGCGATGCAAGCGCTATACCAGCAGCACCAACGAAAATACCGCGTGAACCTTGGACGAAGGCACCTACTCTTAGGCTTTGAGTCCTAAAAGGAGAATCGCCATGCCCCGTAAGACTTCCGCCCGCGCCCAGGACGACCTACTGGCTGACTTCCAGACCCTGGTCAACGACACCGAGAAGCTCCTGCAAGACACCGCCAGCCTGGCTGGCGAGCAGGCCGATGAATTGCGCGTGCAGATCCACGAAAGCCTGAAGCGCGCCCGTGACACCCTTCGCGACACCGAGCAGAACCTGCGTGAACGTGGTCAAGCTGCCGTCCAGGCCACTGAAGACTATGTCCAGGAACATCCCTGGCAGAGCGTCGGCCTCGCCGCCGGTATCGGTTTCCTGCTCGGCCTGCTGGCCGCCCGGCGCTGATCATGAGCGACGAAACCCCTTCCGCCCAGGAGGCGGGACGCGGTCCCTCGCCCAGACGCCTCAGCGCCTCGCTGCTCGGCCTTCTGCACAGCCATGTGGAGTTGTTCGGCATCGAACTGCAGGAGCAAAAAGCCAACAGCCTCTATCTGCTGCTGTTCGGCGGGCTCACGCTGATCTTCGCCATGCTGCTGCTGATCGGGCTGTCCGGCCTGATACTGGCGCTGCTCTGGGACAACTGGCGCTTCGAGGCCCTCACCGGCCTCTGCGCCTTCTACCTGATCGCAACGGTCTACTGCGGTGTGCGCCTGAGGGCGGCAGTGGATGACGACGAGTCGCCTTTCAACGCGACCCTCGAAGAACTGGCCCGTGACCGGGAGCGCCTGTTGCCATGAACCCGCCGGAACTGCCCCGCAACGCCACCCGTCGCGACATGCGCAAGGCGCTGGTGCGCCTGCGCCTGGAAATGCAGCGCCAGGAACTGCGCCACGAATCCCTTTTGCTGACCCAACCACTGCGGCAGGCTCGGGACTTCACCCGTAAGCTGGACATTCCCCACGCCCCACTTTGGGGCATTGCAGCGGTTGCAGCGCTGGGCTTTCTCGCCGCGCACAAAGGCAGCCTGGGCCGCGGCCTGCGCCTAGGCAGTGCGCTCTACCCCCTGCTGCAGGCCCTGCTGAGAAGCCCCCCGCGGGACGGTCCCGGCTGACATCCCCCTGCTGGAAGGCAACTGGCCACATTCTTGCTACAGATGAGCGGTCCATTGCACCAGGCATGGGCACCGACGTGCGCCGCGCACATTCCCATGGCCTTCCACCTAAGGAGTCAACGTGATCGATGGGCAACCGCTCGCCTGCTTCCAGCCCTTCATCGATACCGCTACTGGGCTGATCGCTGGCGTCGAGGCCCTGGGCCGGCTGCGCCAGCCAGACGGCACGTTGCAATCGGTAGGCCCGCTGTTCCTTGATTCGAGAGTGCCGCCGACGGCCCTGCGCCGACTCGACCGGCATCTGCGCGAAGATGCCCTGCGGCGCCTGCATGAGGCCCCCTCGGAATGGTTCCTCAGCTTGAACATCTCCCCGCGCTGGATCAGTCGCCTGCGTCCGGGGCAGACTCTGCCCAGCCTCAAGCAATTGCAACGCTTTGGCGTGCCCGCCGAACGTATCGTCTTCGAAATCACCGAACTGGGCGGCGCCAGCCAGCGCCTGGCAGACGTGGTCGCGCGTTACCGCGAGGCCGGAGCGCGGATCGCCATCGACGATTTCGGCGCCGGCTATTCCCAGCTCGACCGGGTGCTGGCCCTGCAACCGGACATCCTCAAACTCGACATGCGCCTGTTCCAGGCGGCAGCCCGTGGCGGGCCCAGCGGCGAAGTGGTGAAAGCCCTCGCGCAGATGGCGGAGAAAACGGGTTGCTGGATCATCGCCGAGGGGGTTGAAACCGAAGCCGAACTGGATTTTGCCCTGGAGTGCGGGGCCCGCTACGTGCAGGGGTACCTGTTCGCCGAACCCCGCCTGGAGTTCTTTGAAACCGATGCCTTCGTACAGCGGTTCGCCCTCCTGCGCGACCGCTACGTACAGAGCAAGCTGGTCGAGCGGGCGCGGCTGATGACGTTGCGCCATAGTCTCAACCAGTTGATGTCGCGGTTGCGCGCCTGGGCTGAAAGCGGCGCGCCAACGTCGAGCCTGGCCAGTCCGGAGGACTACCCCTGGCTGCTGCGCATCTATCAGTGCGACCGCAACGGTACTCAGATCACACCCAATCTGCATTGGGGGCCGGGCGGCTGGCATGAAGATGCGAGCTACCGGGGTCACAACTGGTCCTGGCGCCCCTACTTCTATCAACTGCTGGCCGAAGGTTGGGAAGAACGCCGCCTGACGCTGTCCACGACCTACCGCGATGCCACCACCAACCAGTACTGCCTGACTGCCGGACAGTTCATCGACAACGGTCGCCGCCTGCTGCTGGTGGATATCGACGCCGCTGGTCTGGCAACGGGCTGAGTGGTGAGCGAACGCTTGGGTTAGAGTAGGGACTTCAGCCACTGAACGGCGAGGACAGGCCTTGGATTGGCAGACCCTGCTTACCCGCGAACGCCTTGGCAAATCGGTGCACAGCACAGATGAGCTGGGCCGCAGCCCCTTCCATAAAGACCACGACCGCATCATTTTCTCCGGCGCCTTCCGCCGCCTCGGGCGCAAGACCCAGGTGCATCCGGTCTCCAGCAACGACCACATTCACACGCGTCTTACGCACTCCCTCGAAGTGAGCTGCGTGGGGCGCTCGCTGGGCATGCGGGTCGGCGAAACCCTGCGCGATGTGTTGCCGGACTGGTGTGAGCCTTCGGACCTGGGCGTCATCGTCCAGTCGGCCTGCCTGGCGCACGACATCGGCAACCCGCCCTTCGGCCATTCAGGCGAAGACGCGATCCGCCATTGGTTCGAACAAGCCGCCGCGCGGGGCTGGCTGGACGCCATGAGCCCAGTGGAGCGGGCCGACTTCCTCAGCTTCGAGGGCAATGCCCAGGGGCTGCGGGTGCTGACCCAGCTGGAATACCACCAGTTCGATGGCGGCATGCGTCTGACCTACGCCACCCTCGGCACTTACCTGAAGTACCCCTGGACCTCGCGCCATGCCGAGGCGCTGGGCTACAAGAAGCACAAGTTCGGTTGCTACCAGAGTGAGCTGCCACTGCTGGAGCAGATCGCCGCCAAGCTGGAGCTGCCGCGCATTGACGAGCACCGCTGGGCACGGCATCCCTTGGTCTACCTGATGGAAGCTGCGGACGACATCTGCTACGGCCTGATTGATCTGGAAGACGGCCTGGAGATGGAACTGCTGGAGTACGAGGAAGTCGAGGCGCTGTTGCTTGGCCTGGTTGGCGAAGACCTGCCGGAGACCTACCGCCAGCTCGGCCCCAAGGATTCCCGCCGACGCAAACTGGCCATACTGCGGGGCAAGGCCATCGAACACCTGACCAACGCTGCCGCCCGTGCCTTCGTCGAGCAACACGACGCGCTGCTGGCCGGCACGCTGCAAGGCGACCTGGTGGAACACATGCACGGCCCGGCCAAGCGCTGCGTGCTGCGGGCCAAGGCCATTGCCCGTGAGAAGATCTTCCAGGACAAGCGCAAGACGCTCCATGAGATCGGTGCCTACACCACCCTGGAAATTCTCCTCAACGCCTTCTGCGGAGCTGCTCTGGAGCAGCACGGCGGGTGCACGCCGTCGTTCAAGCATCGGCGCATCCTCGACCTGCTCGGCAACAACGCCCCTGACCCCGACTGGTCGCTGCACCAGGCATTCGTCCGGGTGATCGACTTCATCGCCGGAATGACCGACAGCTACGCTACCGAAATGGCCCGCGAGATGACCGGCCGCTCCAGCCCGACCTGACCCAGCGCCTACAGGAGTCGCGTTGATGCGTACCTTGTTCAGAAGAAGCCTGCGCTGGCACGCCGGCCCACCCGCCTGGGGCGCCGCGCTGATGGCCGGCATGGGCTGCGGCCTGCCGCTGATGCTGGGCCTGTTCACGAGTCACAGCGGCTTCCTCTGGGCAGCCACAGGAGCCTTCCAGGCTGCCCTGGCGAATCCTTACCATCGCCTCGGCATGCTGCGCATGAGCCTGCTCACCGGTCTGGGTGCGGTCTGTGCTGGTCTGGGCTTCTGGGCGGCCAGCCATCCACTGCTGAGCCTGGCCAGTTTCGCCATCATGGGACTGCTGTTGGCCGTGTTGCAACGCTACGGCACGGAGCTCGGCAAGCTGGGAGTGGGGCTTGCGGCGTGCCTGTGCCTGGGTCAGGGCCAGGCAGGCCTTGGCAACTTGCACAACGGACTGGCGGTGGGGGCACTGTTTGCCATTGGCGGCCTTTGGGTAATGCTGCTTGCCTTCGCCTTGCGAGCCGCCCAGGGGATGCGGCTATGGCCGCTGATGCCACGCCTGGGCAACTTTGCGCGGGTGATGCGTCGCCATGCCCAGCGCCTGCCCCAACGCCTTTGGCTGATCCATGCCCTGGCCTGCAGCGCGGCCGGTGCCCTCGCTGGTCTGGCGGTCAACCTGTCCGGCCTACCGCGAGGCTATTGGCTGACGCTGACGGTGATGACCACTATCCAGATGGACCTCTATGGAAGCCTGGAACGAGGCATCCAGCGCTGCCTGGGAAGCCTGGTCGGCGCGCTGGTTCTTATCGGCTTGGGAAGCTGGCTGCAGAGCCCTGCCCTGCTGGTAGCCTGCATGTTGCCGCTGATCGTGCTCAGCCGGGCTTTTATCGCCCAGCACTATGGACTGTTCGTGGTCCAGACCACCGTGTGCTTCGTGCTGCTGGCCGAGAGCCTGTCCCTTGACTGGCACCTGCCTGTGCTACGTCTTTACAACACGCTTCTGGGGGCCGGGCTGGCGCTATTAATCGCCTATCTGGCTCACCGTGCACGCTTGCGCTGGGGGACCCGGTCACCGCAAATGGACGCGGTCCGTCAGAGCGATTAGTGCCCGACTTCAGTCGAGCAGGTGCTGCTCCAGTTCCCCTTGCAGGCTTCCCAGGCTTCGCCACACGTCTTTGGCCCGTTGCGCCAGTTCGGAACCTTCGGCTCCCCTGTCGTGGGCCTCGCCATACGCGATGCAATGGGTCAACAACGGCTGGGCGTTGATCAGCTCCACCGCGCCCTTGATCTTGTGCACCAGGCGCTCCAGGTCGTCCCAACGCCCCGCTTGCAGGAAACCGTCCACCTCCGCGGCATCAGCCTCGTTGGCCTGATGCAACGCACTCAGCAGTATGCGGGCCACTTCGGGTGAGCCCCCGGTAGTGCGATCCAGCAAGCTCAGATCGAGGCAGACCGATTGGTCGTCGTCCTGGATCTCGGGAGCCGTGGTCGTAGGAACCAGGCGCTGCAGGTAACGCTGCAGCCCCTCCAGGCCGATGGGCTTGAATAGGCAGTCGTCCATACCCGCCTCGCGACAGCGCAACCGCTCTTCTGCCTGGGCATTGGCAGTGAGGCCAACAATCAGGATGGGGTGCGCACCCCGCTCGCACTCCTGCTCACGGATACGCCGAGCCAGCTCGTAGCCATCCATCACCGGCATATTGCAGTCGGTGATCACCAGATCGAACGCTGACTCCGTCCAGATGCGCAGAGCCTCCTCGCCATTCTCGGCCTGCTCGCCCAACTGCCCGAGGAGTTCCAGCTGTTGCGCTAGCATCATCCGATTGACCGGGTGATCGTCCACTACCAGCACGCGAAAGCATCCTGGCGGCAGCTCCCGGGCTTCGGGCTGCTCCGCAACGGGTGGCAAAGGCTCCAGCCGCGGCAGGCGCAAGCTCACCGATATCCGCGTACCGACACCCAGTTCACTGTGCATCTCCAGACGGCCATCCATCATTTCCACCAGCCGCCGACAGATGCTCAGACCCAGGCCGGTGCCCCCTCGCCCCACACTCATGTTGCCGGAAAGCTGCGTGAAGGGCTGGAACAGGCGTTTCTGATCGGCTTCAGCGATACCGATTCCGCTGTCCTCCACCACGATGGTCAGCAGCAGGTGCTCCTCGCCGTCGCGCCGGGCTTGCAGGTGGACACGAACCGTGCCGCGGTCGGTGAACTTGATGGAATTGCTGATGAGGTTGGACAGGATCTGCTTGAAGCTGGAGGGGTCCACCATCACGTCGTCCTGGTCGGGCAGGTCCAGATCGAGTGAGAGCCAAAGGCCCTTCTGCCATGCCAACCCTTCGAAGACCCGAACGACCGATTCTGTGAGCGCAAGGGGCGCCTCTCGACGCGGCTCCAGGACCATGCGTCCGGACTCGATCTTGGCGATGTCGAGGATGTCGCCGATCAGCGCCAGCAGGGAATCGGCTGAATCCCGCGCCACCAGGATTGCCTCCCGGTCCAGACGCTCGCGCTTGAGGGCCAGTTCGAGCATGCCGATGATGGCGTTCAGCGGGGTGCGGATTTCATGGCTCATGGTGGCCAGGAAGCGGCTTTTCGCGATGTTCGCCGATTCGGCCTGCTCCTTGGCCTGGCGAAGTTCGTCCATCAGCCGATTGCGTTCAGTGATATCGACCCAACCACAGATCAGCCCACGGATGTCTTGCTGGGCATTGCGGTAGGGAATGGCCCAGTAGGAAACCTCGAGCGTGCAATCCCACAGGTGCAGGTGCAGTTGCTGATCACTGAACAGCGCCTCCCCCTGTTCCAGGGCCCGTCGGTTCAGTCCCTCCAACGCATCCAGGGTATCGATCTGTAGCCCTTTCACGTCGGTCAGGCGTCGACCGATCAGGGCCGCGCGCGGTACCCCAATGGCGTCGACGTAGCTGCGATTGCAGGTGATGGTCCGGCCATCAAGGCCTCGAACCGACAGCGGAAAGGGAATGCCATCGATCAGCGAACGCTTGAAGGCCAACTGGTCACTCAGGCGCCGCTCTTCTCGCGCACGTCGCAACACTTGACGACGCAGGTACAACGCCCAGCCGGCAAACACCAGCGCCAGAAGCAGCAGGGCGAAGCCCACCTGGTAAAGCCGTGCCCGGTACTCGACCCAGGTGCTTTCGGATTCTTCAGCATCGGTGTACCAGCGGTTGATGATCGTGCCCAGCTCGTCCGGCGAGATGGACAGCAGGGCCTTTTCGAGAATGCTCTGCAGCTCGGGCGCATTGCGCGACACGGCGAATGAGAAACGGCCCGGGTCTCGCCCAATGGTATCGGCAATGCGCAAGTTGCCCAGGAAGTGGCGATTGATCAGGAAAGTCGAAGAGGCCATCGCATGCAACGCCGCATCGACCTTGCCTTCAGCGACGTTGGCAAGGGCCTGCATGCCCGTTTCCACTTCGACCACCACCACCCTGGGATAATGCTGCCGGATGTACGCGCTCAGGGAGTGCCCGGCCGGGATCGCCAGGGTTTGCCCACCGAGCTGGTTCAGCCCTTGCGGCTCAGTGTCGGACATGCGAACAACCAGTACGCTGCTGGTGCTGAAGTAAGGTCGGGTGAAGCTCAGGTACTGGTTCCGCTCGGGCGTGAAGAACAGCGTGGCGGCCATGTCGGCCCGCCCTTCGCGCAGATCGGCGAGCATCCCTCTGGCCGAGGGTGTGCTGCTGACTTCGAACTCCAGGCCGGTCCGTTGTCGAATCAGATCCAGAAGGTCCGGCACTATCCCGCGAAAACGGCCTTTGGCATTGAAGTAGGTCAAGGGCTCGAATGTGCCATCCACCACCAGCCGGGCCGGACCATGATGCTCCAGCCAACGAAGTTCACGCTGGGTGAGCTGGGGCCGGAGATTGTCCAGGAACATTCCCACACCACCCCCCCAGCGCTTCAGGATGCTGGCCTTCTCCGTATCGGGAATGGCTTTGATCGCGCTATCGAAAATGCGCCTGAGACGCTCGTTGCCCTCGGCCAAGGAAAAGCAGACGCCGACCCCCTCGAAGCCGGCGAAGTTGGTCATGCGCAGATTGATGAGGTAGCCCTGCCTGATCAGGTAGTTGGCGGCCACGGCGTCACCGATGAATACGTCGCTCTGATCGAAGGCCACCGATTGCAGCGCACTGCGCACCGATCCGAACTTGATGGGGTGGGCGTCGGGGTAGAGCTTGTGGATCAGCTCACGACTTGGCCCCTCCGGGGAGTAGGCAAGCCGCAGCCTCTTTAGGTTTCCGGTGGCGGCACGACGATCGTCTATGCGCGTCACCATCACTGGCTGGTGCTGCATGTAGGGCATCGTCTGGATCAGTCCGGGGCTGGCAGCATCTCCCTCTACGCTGTTACCCAGCACATCGACCTCGCCCCTGCGCAGTGCATCGCGGGCCGCTTGGCGGTCCGCAAAGCGCAGGACCTTGATCTCGACGCCAAGTGACTGGGTGATAAGGCGCAGAAAGTCAGCTGTCACCCCTTCATAGTCCTGGCCGCTGGCGGTTATGTCGAACGGGGGGAAATCAGGCTCGCTGGTACCCACTCGCAACGTGCCCTTCTGGTGCAGCCAGCGCTTGTCCGACTCGTCCAGCGGCGTCTGCAGGTCTCGCCCCAGGGAGCGGCCCAGCAGTTCCAGCGAGAGGGGGCTTTCGCCAAGGCAGACCGACGGCAGCAGCGAGCCTCCAAGCAGGAGGCAGGCAAGCATGGCGAACAGGCGCATGGGCGTGATCAGACCAGGGCGTTGCGGTTGGCGAACTCCACGAGTTCGATCAGGGAACGGGCGTTGAGCTTGAGCAACAGGCGCGTCTTGTAGGTGCTGACAGTCTTGTTACTGATGAACATCTCTTCAGCGATGTCCTTGTTGCTGTAGCCGTTGGCGAGGAACTTGAGCACCACCAGCTCCCGGTCGGAAAGACGGCTGATCATCTCAAGTTCGTCAGGAAGGCCGACCTGACGCTTGCCTGACTTGATCACATCGCTGGGGAAGTAGCTGTAGCCGGAGAGCACCGCGCGCACCGCTGCCGTGACTTCCGCCAGGTCACCCTCCTTGCACACGAAACCCGCGGCACCGGCCTGCATGCAACGCGTGGCGTAGTGGTTGGGATTCTGGCCGGTGAGCACCAGTACCCGAAGGGGCATATCCAGCGAATTCAGGCGGGCGATGACGTCCAGGCCACCCAGTTTGGGAATTCCTATGTCGAGAATCACCATGTCCGGCTGATGCTCTCTTGCCAGGGCAATGGCATCCACACCGTTGTCCGTCTCCGCCACGATTGCGTAGCCTTCTCGATCCAGCAACAGGCGCACGGCAAGGCGAATCACTGGATGATCGTCGACGATCATGACCTTGTAGGCGGACTCACTCCCCGGCTCGAGGAAATCGTCCAGATTGACCAGTTTGCTCACAGCATCGCTCCCTTGGCGCGGTTTGGTGGCTGCCAAGATAGAGAAGCTCAATGCACTGTCGACCCCGAAACAGGCCACTCACCGCTTTCAGGACGCAACCTACTCAACCTTGGGTTCTGTCCTACATGCGGGGCTGATTTCAACGGGAACCAAGGCTCGGTTCCGGGGAAAAGACCGTCATATCCATGAGCGGGCGTTTTCTCCGGAATGGCAGCTCGTTACCTTTTCCCAGCATCCTCGGCGCTGTCGCTGACATCCGCACTGGCATGGCGATTTGCACGACGAGCGTCACAGGCCTCATCTATGCTCCTTTAGCCCCTCAGGGAGAGGGGCTAAAGGAGCTGCCGCAATGCCGCAAAAGTTTGCTGAGCGTCGCTTTCCGCTGCACGTCCATATCAGCGCACTGTTCACTTTGCTTCTGTTGCTCACTGGTGTGGTCCTGGGCCTTTTCAACTACCGCCAGACCAGCCAGATCATTCTTTCCAGCAGCGACGAGCTCTTCGGCCGCATCAGCCAGGAAATGGAAACCGACCTGCAGCGCACCTACCAGCCCATCCACCACCTGCTGAACCTGTTGGCCCTGAGCGGCTCGGACCAGCAGCAAGAAAGCGTCGACCGCCTGGGCATCCTGCTGCGCCCCCTGACGCAGGCGCTGAAGGACAACCCCAAGCTGGCATCGCTCTATCTGGGCTATGACGACGGCGACTTCTTCATGGTCCGCCCCCTGCGCAGCGAGGCCCTGAAGAAAACCTTCGATGCCCCGCCGAACGCTGCCTACCAGGTGTGGAGCATCGAGCGCGACAACCAGGCCAAAGCACGCTCGCTAACCTACTTCTTCGACGACCAGCTCAACCAGATCACCACCCGCCAGGAGCTCAACGAGCGCTACGATCCCCGCGGCCGGCCCTGGTACTACCGGGCCCTGGAGCAGGATGGATTGATCACCACCGCACCCTACGTGTTCTTCTCCAGCGGTGCGGTCGGCACAACCCTGGCGCGTCCCAGCGGCAGCGATGCCGTCATCGGCGCAGACCTGACGCTGGACGACCTGTCCGCTACCCTCGCCAACCACCGGGTCACCCCCTCCACCGAGGTGGTGCTGTACCAGCATGACGGTCGTGCGGTGGCCTACCCCGATACCAGCAGGTTGGTCGAACGGATCAACGGCGCACCCACGTTAGGTGAGGTGAAGAACTTCAGCCCGCCGCTCGCCGCCCTGATCGACCTCCCTGCCCGGGATGAACTACGCACCAGCATGGAAATCGACGGACGCCGCTGGGTCGTCGCCCGCCAGCACCTCAAGGAGGGGGGGCCCCAGGGCCTGCAGCTGGCCATCCTGGCCCCGGAAGACGAACTGCTGGATGACGCTTACCGCATTCGCTGGCAAAGCGCGATGCTGACCCTGGCCATCCTGTTGCTGTGCATCCCGCTCGGCGTCCTGCTTTCGCGAATCGTGGTCAAGCCGCTGCGGGCGCTGGTGACCCAGGCCGAAGCCATCCGCAGTTTCAATTTCAGCCTGCCCGCCATGGGCCGCTCGCCGGTACTGGAAGTGGACCAACTGGCGGTGGCCATGGAGCGGATGAAAGAAACCATTTCCAGCTTCCTCGAAATCGCCTCGAGCCTCTCGGCAGAAACCCGCTTCGACAACCTGCTACGCCGCGTCCTCGACGAAACCATCGATATCAGCGAAGCATCCGGAGGGCTGATCTACCTGATCGACAACCAGAAGGACCGCCTGGAACCCCACGGCCTGTTCCTCAACGACCAGGAGCAGGACCTGGAAACCCACGGCATCCGTGGATTAAGCCTGGAGGGCCCGGCCATGCCACGCTGGCTGGATCTTCCGGCCCACGGGGGCCCCAGCCAGGTGTGCTCCTTCGGCTATGACCAGGCCGGCGCCTACCGCGACCTGCTGCAAACCCTAGAAAGCCCGCGGGTGCATCTGGTCAGCACCGGATTGCACAACCGCCAGGGCGTCACCATCGGCGTGCTGGTCCTGTTGCATCGCGATTCGGGCAAGGAATCACGCCCCGTCATCCTCAGGCCGGAACGCATTGCCTTCGTTGAAGCCATCTCCGGCGTCGCCGCGCTGTGCATCGAAAGTCAGCGCCTGCTGGAGAAGCAGAAACAACTGCTGGATGCCTTCATCCAGTTGATGGCCGGTGCCATTGACGCCAAGAGCCCCTACACCGGCGGCCACTGCCAGCGGGTGCCGGAAATCACACTGATGCTCGCCCGCGCTGCCGCCGCCAGCAATGAGCCAGCATTCCGAGGGTTCCAGCCCAGCGACGAGGATTGGGAGGCGCTGCACATCGCCGCCTGGCTCCACGACTGCGGCAAGGTGACCACCCCGGAGTACGTGGTGGACAAGGCCACCAAGCTGGAAACCCTGAACGATCGTATCCATGAAATCCGCACCCGCTTCGAGGTACTCAAGCGCGACGCGTGGGTGCACTACTGGAAGTCACTCGCCCAAGGCGCTGACGAGCGTGAACAGGCGCAGCTTCGGGATGCTGCCCTGGCCGCACTGGACGACGACTTCGCCTTCATCGCCCGTTGCAACCAGGGAGGCGAAGCCATGGCCGAGGCTGACCAGGAACGCCTGAAGCATATCGCCGCCCGCTCCTGGACCCGCACCCTGGATAATCGCCTGGGCGTGTCCTGGGAAGAGGCGCAGCGGCTGGCACGCACGCCGCCACCGCCGCTGCCAGTGGAGGAAAACCTGCTGGCCGACCGCCCGGACCACCTCTTCGAGCGCCCCGCCAGCGAGCTGATACCGCCCGATAACCCCTGGGGTTTCAAGCTGCAGGTGCCCCAGTACAAGTTCAACCGTGGCGAGCTACACAACCTCTCGATCGGGCGCGGCACCCTGACTGACGAGGAGCGCTACATCATCAACCACCACATTGTGCAAACCATCCTGATGCTCAACCACCTGCCCTTCCCTGCGCACCTGGCGAGCGTGGCGGAGATAGCCGGCGGGCACCACGAGAAGATGGACGGCACCGGCTACCCGAAACGCCTCACCCGAGACGAGATGAGCCTGCCGGCACGGATGATGGCCATCGCCGACATCTTCGAAGCGCTCACGGCGGTAGACCGGCCCTACAAGAAGGGCAAGACGCTCTCCGAAGCCCTGGGAATCATGACCCACATGTGCCGCGGCGCCCACATCGATCCCGACCTGTTCGGCCTGTTCATCCGTTCCGGGGTGTACAAGGAGTACGCCCGGCATTTCCTCAAGCCGGAGCAGATCGACCAGGTGGATGAGGCGGATGTGCTGGCCAAGGCGGGGGTGGACTGACCGGAGTTCTGACTAGAAGTTCGAGGCATTGAGGGAGACGCATTCATCCGCGGAGGGCGACAGGCAGACCTGCGGCCTGCTTGGAGATTGAAATCGTCCCCATAGGAACCGCAGAGCCCCTGGCCTATCAGCCAGGCACAAAAAAGGGCGCCCCAAGGCGCCCTTCTTCATTCCGAACCCCGTCAGGCGTTGACGGAATTTTCCGGATACCACACGTCCAGCAATGGGCTGACAGTGGAGCCGGCCAGTTCAGCGTGGCCCTTCTGCAGCCAGGCTTCGACCTGGGCGCGCTGTTCAGCAGTTACCGAGCCGCGTTTGCCAAGGCAGACGAAACCGTAGTCCTCGGAACCGATGAAGCCCAGGCCGTTGCCCTCGATCGCTTCGTCGATGAAACGCTCGAAGTACGCCGAAACCGCTTCCGGATCCAGACCCTCCTTGTAGTTGAAGGTGAGCTCGAAACCCAGTTCCTGGAATTCATCGACGCAAAGCTTCTTGCGCAGGCGGCGGGAGCGATTGGTAGCCATTAGGCAGTTCCTCGGCAGAAATGACGGGCGGCACTCTAGCAGCTTCTGTCGCAACTTGCCCGCCCGCTGCTCGCCAGGAACGCTACTGGCAGACGAAATGAGCAGCGAACTCGCACAGTTGAGGCAGGGTTGCGGCATAATGCGCCGATTTCCCGGCCCATCATGGGAACAGCTGCCATGTCGTTCATTTTCGTCACTCGCCCTCGCCAGGAGGGCAAGCTTTGATGTTCAAGTCCATTCGTACCCTCGCGCTCGCCGCCCTGATCCTGCCCTGCGCCGCGCCACTGCACGCCGCGCAGGTCAACACCAACCTTCCTGCCAAGGTGCAGAAGGCCCTGACCACCAACAAGATCTCCTCGAACTCGCTCTCCCTGGTGACGCTACCCCTCACCGGACCGGGCGCCCAGACCCTGGTAAACGCCGATGTGTCGGTGAACCCGGCGTCCACAATGAAGCTGATCACGACCTACGCCGCCCTGGAGCTGCTCGGCCCCACCTATCAGTGGAAGACCGAGTTCTACGCCGACGGTCCCCTGAAGAACGGAGTGCTCAACGGCAACCTGTACCTGAAGGGTGGCGGAGATCCCAAGCTGAACATGGAAAAGCTCTGGCTGATGATGCGAGACCTGCGCGCCAACGGCGTACGCCAGGTCACCGGCGACCTGGTGCTGGACCGCAGCTACTTCGTCCATCCGCAACTTCCTGCCTTCAATGACGACGGCGGCGACGACAGCAAACCCTTCCTGGTCGGCCCAGACTCGCTGCTGGTCAACCTCAAGGCCGTGCGCCTGATCGCCAGAGCCGAAGGCGGCAAGGTGAACCTGGCCATGGAGCCGCCGATCGAGAGCATCCGCATCGACAGCAAGGTGCAAGTGACCAAGGCTGGCAAATGCCCCTCCTGGCCCGACGTGCGCTACAACCCAGTGACCCAGTACGACGGCACCACCCTGATCGCCAGCGGCAAGCTGCCGGAAGGCTGCAGTGCGCAAACCTACATGTCCCTGCTTGACCATCCTGGCTACGCCGCTGGCGCCGTACGCGCGTTCTGGAAGGAACTGGGCGGCAGCATCGACGGCAAGGACCGCCTGGGCGATGTGCCCAAGGACGCCAAGCTGTTGGCGCGCGCGTTCTCGCCGGACCTGGTGGAAGTCATCCGCGATATCAACAAGTACAGCAACAACACCATGGCCCAGCAGCTGTTCCTCAGTATCGGCGCGCGTTACCGCACCGCCGCCGATGGCGACGACGCCAAGGCTGCGCAACGGGTCATCCGAAACTGGCTAGCGAAGAAAGGTATCACCGCACCGCATCTGGTAATGGAGAACGGTTCAGGCCTGTCGCGCAACGAGCGAGTCAGCGCCCGCGAGATGGCCACCATCCTCCAGGCCGCCTGGCAGAGCCCCTACGCTGCCGAGTTCATCTCCTCGATGCCGCTGGTGGCGATGGACGGCACCATGCGCAAGCGCCTGCGCCGAACCGCTCTGGAAGGCGAAGCGCATATCAAGACCGGGACCCTGAACACTGTCCGTGCGATTGCCGGCTTCAGCCGTGACAGCAATGGCAACAGCTGGGCCGTGGTAGCAATCCTCAACGACTCCCGCCCCTGGGGGGCCTCGGCCATCCTCGACCAGGTGCTGGTGGATCTCTATCGCCAGCCGAAGAGCGTCGCTGGCGCCAACTGATTCATGAGTGGCCGCCCCCTGCGGCGGCCATTCTGTCAGTCGGCGATGCGGATCTGATTGCGGCCAGCCTGCTTGGCCGCATACACCGCCGCATCCACCCGCCGCAGCAAGTCGTCGGCATTCTCCCCCTCACGCCAGCCGGCACAACCGAAACTGGCGCTCACCTGCCCTACTCCTGCCACGCTCTCCCGCGCCAGCGCCTGCCACAGCGCCTGAGCCACCTGGAATGCCTGATCGACGTTGGTATCCGGGCAAAGCACAACGAACTCTTCACCTCCCAGCCGACACAGCACGTCGATGCGCCGAAGACGCTCGCCAACCCGCAAACACAAGGCCTTGAGTACCCGGTCCCCCGCCTCGTGGCCGTGACGATCGTTGATCTGCTTGAAATGATCGACATCCAGCATCACCAACGCCAGCGGGCCTTCGCGACGTTCGGCGCGGGCGATTTCAAGGTCCAGGCGTTCCTGGAAGTATCGCCGGTTGTAGACACCGGTCAGGGCGTCGGTCACCGATAGTGCACGCAGCTCCTGCTCCACCAGCTTGAGCCCGGTGATATCGGTGATGTAGCCGTGCCAGAGCACGGCGCCATCCTCACCCCGCTCGGGCACCGACTCGCCCCGCAGCCAGCGCAGCCCCTGGCGTGGAAGCAGCACCCGGAAATCTTCGCGCCACGGGGTAAGCAGTTCGGCTGAGCGACGGATCGAGCTCTGGACCCGTTCCAGGTCATCGGGGTGGACTCGCTCCAGCAGCCCCATGGCGTCGTCCCGCACTATGTCCTGTTCCACTTCGAAGACTTCAAGTACGCCAGCACTGGTATAGGGGAAACTGAAGTGCCCGCTGGTCTCCATGCGGAACTGATAAAGCACACCCGGTACCTGCGCACTGAGCTTCTCCAACAAGCGGTCCCGCGCCTCCAGCGCCTGTTGCACATGCTTGCGCTCAGTCACGTCGATGGCAACGCCCAGGAAACCCACCAGCACGTCACGCTCATCGCGCACGCCGGTGAGAATCAGGCTGCCGATGAGCTGGCTGCCATCGCGACGCTGAAAAGTCCATTCGTGCTCGTCATAGCGGTCGCCTGCCGTCACTTCTTCCACATAGGCCTGGTAGTCGGGAATCTGCTTGCCCAGTTGCCGCCCCAGCTCCCGACAGCGCTCCTCCACCTCGCGCTCCAGGTGCAACACCACAGGGTGGCGGCCGATCATTTCGAGGGCGCGGTAGCCAAACATACGCTCGGCACCAACGTTGAACTGGAGGATCGCACCTCGCAGGTCAGTGCTGATGATGGCCACCTGGGTCGCCGCATTGAGAAGGCTGCGCAGCTGTCCGTGAGCCATGGCCAACTGCAGTTCGACTGCCTTGCTGGAGCTGATATCGGTCTGGGTGCCGATCATGCGCAGGGGTGAACCATCGACCCCGCGCTCAACGACCTTGCCGCGGTCCAGCACCCAGAGCCAGCGACCGTCCTTGTGCAGCATGCGATGCTGACTCTGGTAAACCGCACTAGCACCCCGCAGGTGGCGCTCCAGCTCAGCACGGGCCAGGGGCTGGTCCTGGGGATGGATCAGGCGATTACGGGCTTCGAGGCTGTCATTCACCTCATCCTCCGCATAGCCGAGCATGGTCTTCCAACCGCTGGAAAGAAACATGCGACCGGCCTGAGGTTCCCAGTCCCAGACGCCATGCCCGGCGCCATCCAGGGCAAAGCTCCAGCGCTCCTCGCTCAACTGAAGCTCAATCTCGCGCTCGCGTAGCTCCATCGTGCGCTCGGCCACCAGGGCCAGGGCACCCTGCCGTTGATTGACCATCAACAACAGGTATCCCGCCAGCAGCAGGGTAAATGCCAGGCCACTGATGGCCACCAGGTTTGCCGTAGAAAGCGGCGGCCCCGCAAGGAAGGCCGCGCTCGGCACCACTTCCAGCAGGTAATGGCGATCAGCAAACGGCACTACGCGGCGCAGGCGCAGCTCGCTCTCCGGCGCCTCGGCGCTCTGGTAGATCAGTTGCTCATGGCCGTCATCACTGACATCACTGACCCGCATCACCAGGCTTTCAAGGCTGTGCGGCGCAATGGCCGCCTCCATCTCCAGGTTCAGGCTGAGCACCGACACGACAAAACCGCGCAGGCCCACATCGCTCGGCACATTGCCTTCGTACACCGGCGCCAGGATGGCCACCCCGCTGGCTTCACGCTCCACCACGCCGATCACCCGCAACAGCTCGGTGACGGTGATGCCGTGGGTCCGGCGTGCCTTTTCAATGGCCGCACGTCGCGCCGGATTGGAACTCATGTCCATCCCCAGAGGCACTTCATCGATGCGCGCGGTCACGCTGTAGTAGACCGGAAAATACTCATCCCGCGGTGGACTGGGCACCAGGCGGTCGCCCTTCAGGTCGCGGATGGCAAAGCCGACCATGCCTTCGGCCCGGGCATGCGACTCGAACCTCTCCCGTGCGCTTCCCGTAACGCGCGGCACCCAGGAATAGACCAGGGTGTCGCCCAGCAACGGACCGACGAAGCCCTGGAATTCTGCGAGGGTGACCTCACGGGAGTTGCTGAAAAAGCGCTGGACGGCATCCAGCTCCTTGAGCTGAGCGTCCAGGCGCTCCTGGATCCGACTGATGCGTTCGCTAGCTGCCAGACTGAAGCGCTCGCGCAACTGCGCTTCTTCTGCGTGGCGCACCGCCTGACTGAGCAGGAGGGTAAGCGCCGCGCCACCAAAGACAGTCAATAGACAAACCAGCCAAACCAGCGGGCGGCCGGACAGCAATGCCGACAGGTTCAGTTTTTCCTTCGCAAGCGACTGCATGCTCACTTCTCGAATCTGGGTGTGGAAATACCGTCCCTGTGAGCATCAACATAGCCAGATGGTGGCACTTTGCCTAGAAGCGCGCATGGGCAGCCGACCGGCCAAGGCAAACGCCGGACGGCCGGAGCCGCCGACGCCAGTGTCGAGAAAGGAAAGCGCTGAGGCGCGAGGACGCCTCAGCGAGTAGTCATGCGCCAGGCGCGATGGATCTTCGAGTTGCGCGCGAAGTCCGGGTCCAGGGTTTCGGCACTGATTTCAGTGACTGAATAGCGGGATTCCAGGCTTTCATCCAACTGGAACTTGCGGAAGTTGTTGGAGAAATACAGCGCCCCACCCGGCGCCAGGCGCGCCATGGCCAGATCCAGCAACTGGACATGGTCACGCTGCACATCGAACACACCCTCCATGCGCTTGGAGTTGGAGAAGGTCGGTGGATCGATGAAGATCAGGTCGTATTCGCCACGGTCTTCCGCCAGCCAGGCCATCACATCGCCTTGCTGGAGCTTGTGCTTGTCGGAGAAACCGTTCAGAGACAGGTTGCGCCGCGCCCAATCCAGGTACGTCTTCGACAGGTCGACGCTGGTGGTACTGCGCGCACCACCCTTGGCCGCATGCACACTGGCGGTGGCGGTGTAGCAGAACAGGTTGAGGAAACGCTTGCCGGCAGCCTCACGCTGGATGCGCAGACGGATCGGCCGATGGTCGAGAAACAGGCCAGTATCCAGATAGTCGGTGAGGTTAACCAGCAACCTGACCCCGCCTTCGCTGACTTCCATGAAGCGTCCTTCGCTGCCTTGGCGCTCGTACTGGCGGGTGCCGCTCTGACGTTCGCGGCGCTTGACCACCACACGGGCCGGGTCCACATCCAGCGCCTGGGGAATCGCGGCCAGGGCATCCAGCAGGCGCGCCTGGGCCTTCTCAGGATCGATGGATCGAGGCGGTGCGTATTCCTGCACATGCACCCAGTCGCCGTAGAGATCGACGGCAAGCGCGTATTCAGGCATGTCGGCGTCATACAGGCGATAGCACTGAATGCCCTCCTTGCGCGCCCACTTGCCCAACTGCTTGAAGTTCTTCTGCAGGCGATTGGCGAACATCTGGCCACCTTCGCTCAAGCGCGCAGGCTCGCTACGCGGAGCGGCGAGATCGCCCTCCCCGGCTGCACGCCGCTCGCCCGTGACGAACTGTTCCGGCAGGACCTTCAGCAAGAGCAACTTGCACGCCAGGGCACCGTTCCAGAACGCGTACTGCTTGTGGCTGCGAATGCCCATGCGCTTGCCCAGTTCCGGCGCCCCCGTGAACACTGCCGCCTCCCAGCCCAGGCAGGACTGACGCAGGCGCTCGCCGAGGTTCTGATAGAGGTAGAGCAGACTGGCTTCATCGCCCAGGCGCTCGCCATAGGGCGGGTTGCTGATGACCAGACCCTTCTGGTTCTGATCCGGACGCGGTTCGAAGGTGGCCAACTCGCCCTGATAGATCTTCACCCAGTCGCCAAGACCGGCACGGTCGATGTTGTTGCGGCCGGGCTGAATCAGGCGCGGATCGGCCTCATAGCCGCGAATCCACAGCGGCGGCTTGGCCAGGCCCGCCTCAGCGCGCACACGGGCCTCTTCGTGGAGCTTCTTCCACAACGCTGGCACATGGCCCAGCCAATTGGAGAAGCCCCAACGCTCGCGCTTGAGGTTGGGTGCCATGTCGGCGGCCATCATCGCTGCTTCCACCAGGAAGGTACCGACGCCGCACATGGGGTCAGCCAGGGCACCGCCTTCGGCGGCGATCCTCGGCCAACCGGCACGGATAAGGATGGCTGCGGCCAGGTTCTCTTTCAGTGGTGCTGCACCTTGCTGAAGACGGTAACCGCGCTGGTGCAGGCTGTGGCCGGCGAGATCGAGGGAGAGGATGGCCTCACCCTTTTCCAGACGCAGATGGATGCGCAGATCCGGGTTGACCTTGTCGATCGACGGGCGCGTGCCGTCGGCGGTACGCAGCTTGTCGACGACAGCGTCTTTGACTTTGAGCGCGCCGAAGTGGGTATTGTCGATGCCCGAACCATGGCCACTGAACTCGACCGCAAGGCTGCCATTGGACATCAGGTGGTCGTGCCAATCCACCGCCAGCACGCCTTGGTAGAGATCCTCGGCGTTCTGCACCGGGAAGCGCTTGAGCACCAGCAATACCCGGTTGGCCAGGCGGGACCAGAGGCAGAGGCGGAAGGCGGTTTCCAGGTCACCCTGGCCGCGCACGGCGGCAACCTGCTCGCGTACGTCCTGCAGGCCGAGTTGCGTGGCCTCGTCGGCCAACAGGCCCTCCAGGCTCTTCGGGCAGGTAAGAAATAGTTCGTAGCGATCCGACATTGGAGAATCCTGGGGCCTAAGAGGCGATCAGCGGCACAGGGCAGAAGCTGTGCGGTAAGAAAATGTGTGACGTAAGGTCGCGGAACGGCCCTTCGTCGGAATCAAAAACAGTCTGATTCGTGCGCAAAACGGAATAGCACTACGACATCATGACTCTGGTCAGCCCCCAAGCCACGGGGCTTAGACCGAAAAGTGGCAAAAAACGTTTCCATCTGCTTATGGCCGTTGCCACCTTCAAGTTACGTCCTTATGACAAAACGATCATTCACATGCCTGGGGGCATTGGTTAGAAATCAGCTTAACCCGTCGCCGCAATGGCGATGGATGAAGGCCCGTCACGCCGGCAACGGGTCCTCGAAGGCAGAGCATTTTCTGCCAGGTCCCGACTTGGGGCCAATGGACATAACAGTCAACAAATGAGGGCTACACCCTATGAGAAGACTTAAGCGTGATCCGATGGAACGAGCATTCTTGCGCGGCTATCAGCACGGCATCAATGGCAAATCCCGCGATCTTTGTCCTTTCACCCATCCCACCACACGGCAAGCCTGGATCAACGGTTGGCGCGAGGGCCGTGGCGACAACTGGGATGGCTACACCGGCGCCGCCGGTATTCACCGATTGAACGAACTCCACGCCGTCGGCTGACACAGGATCACACCGACTTCACCAAGCACGCCCCATCCGGGCGGCGGGCGCAAGCCCAGGGGCTCCCTTAGCGGGAGCCCTTTTTATTTCTCCTCAGTTCCTCGGCAAGCCCGCGATGGCGTCCACCGCTTCGCGAATCAGCGCCGGCCCCTTGTAGATGAAGCCCGAGTAGACCTGAACCAGGCTGGCGCCAGCGGCGATCTTCTCCGCAGCATGGCGGCCTTCCGTGATACCACCCACCGCGATGATCGGCAGGCGACCGCCCAGTTCACCCGCCAGCACCTTCACAGTGTGGGTGCTCTTGTCGCGGACCGGAGCGCCGGAGAGACCACCCGCCTCATTGCAGTGAGGCAGCCCGTCAACGCCCTCTCGGCCCAGGGTGGTATTGGTGGCAATGACCGCATCCATGCCGGACTCCAACAGAGCCTTGGCCACCATGGCCGTTTCTTCGTCGGACATGTCCGGGGCGATCTTGATGGCCAGCGGCACATGCTTGCCATGCTGGGCGGCCAGGCTTTCCTGGCGGCTGCGCAGGGCTTCCAGCAGCTGTTTGAGCGAATCACCGAACTGCAGGCTGCGCAGTCCGGGCGTGTTCGGCGAGCTGACGTTTACCGTCACGTAGCAGGCATGGGCGTAGACCTTGTCCAGGCAGGCCAGGTAGTCATCCACCGCACGCTCGACCGGCGTGTCGAAATTCTTGCCGATATTGATGCCCAGCACCCCGTCGTACCTGGCCGCGCGCACGCGCGCCAGCAAATGGTCGACGCCCAGGTTGTTGAAGCCCATGCGATTGATGATGGCTTCGGCCTGGGGCAAGCGGAACAGCCGAGGCTTGGGGTTGCCCGGTTGAGGACGCGGCGTCACGGTACCGATCTCAACAAAGCCGAAGCCCAATTGGGCGAAACCGTCGATGGCGTCACCGTTCTTGTCCAGGCCGGCAGCCAGCCCCACCGGGTTGGGGAACTCCAGCCCCATCACCTTTACCGGCAGGCTTGCCGGTGCCTTGGTCAGCAGGCGGTTGAGGCCGAGACGGCCGCCGGCGCCGATCAGGTCGATGGACAGTTCGTGGGAGGTTTCCGGGGACAGGGAGAAGAGCAGCTCGCGGGCCAGTTTGTACATGGTCGGTCGGGCATCGATAGGCGGTATGGGGCGGCGATTATAGCCGCGCCGCGCCCAATCAGGCGAGGCGACGCAGACTAAGGAGCTTGCCGTCGGCGGAAAAATCCAGCTGGAAGGTACCGCGCACGCCGGAATGTCCCAGGTGCGGGCGCAGATGATGGGCCGGCAGGCTGACCTTGCGGCCGTCGCGACTGCGCAACATCACACGGTTCGCTCGTCCTTGATAGACTGCGAGGAATTCGTCCGCAGTCAGGGAAATATCCAGCACCACGCTGGGCATGGAGGCATCCTCGACAATGAAGAGCAGGATTCTGCCACACCGTCCGTTCGCTCTCCTTCCCCGCCAAGCGGAAATGTCCGACGCCCGGTTCGCACGGCCGGCAACCCTCTGCCACACTGCCACCCGTGACCCGGGAGTATTCAGGCCATGAGTCAGATGCAGCCACCACCACCATTGAGCGCCCGCCTGGCTGCAATCGCCCAGCGTTTCGGCATTGGCAAGACACCGCGTCGGGTATTCGAACGCGCCAGCCAGCTGCGACTGCCCTTCCAGCAACTGCCCCGCCCCCAGCAATCCATCTGGTGGCAAGCTGGCCCGCCCTTGCAGCGGCTGGTGGAACTGCCACGCGGCGCCCTGTCCGGCCCCGTCCAGGACGACAAGGCCGAAGCCCACGCCGTACTGGTGGGCGTGGTGAAGCGCAGTGAACAGCACCTCTCCAGTTTTGACCTGCGCCAAGTCGACGGCCTGTGCGGCAACGACAACGAACCGGCGCCCTCCCCGAGCTTCGAGGACTACCTGGCTGGCCTGCACAGTCGCAAGGTCCGAATCATCAGTTACAAGGACTTCATCAAGGCCATCAGCCTGCCGCTGCCACACTTTCTCGCCGGCGCACCCATCAGCCTGTTCCGAGCCAACTGGCACGGCAATCGTGTGTTCTGGAGCGGCGACCAGCACTCCGAAGCCTTCGCGGCATCCATCGCGTATGCACGCCTGCGTGAACTAGAAGCCACCCTCCCCGCCGCAATCACCGACTACCGTCTCGACCCCGGCGGCCTGAAGCTACTGGACGACCGCTACCATGTGCTGGCCATGCCGGTGCAGGCCTGGAGCGATCCGGCTTTCATGGCCCTGCTGCTGGACAGAGGCATCCCCTACTCGCGCCTGACGATACTGCGCAACTCCGGAGCGCCGGAGCTCATTCTGCTGCCAAAGAAGCACGCCGAAGCCACGGCCCTGGGTGAAGGCCTGCGCCTGGCCGGCGCAGCAGATGTGGTGACCTATCTGCAGAGGCTGTGCTGATCGCTGCCTTCGGGCGGTTTTGATCTTCGATGAACCTGTTCTTTCGCTAAGAGCACCCGCGCATTGGGTCGCACCCGCTCAGCGACACCCCACTATCCGGCGCGAAAAAAAACCCCGCCGAAGCGGGGCTGAGAGCACTAATAATCTACGACGTCACGGGCATCAGGGAATGCATACGCCGTGCTGGCCGCTCTGGGCCAGGTCCATGAGCTCGCGGTTGGCCACCGTGTACATGGCGTAGTCGGTTGCAGTGGCTGCGCGCAGTTCGACCAGCATGGCCTTCCAACGCTCCACCAGAGCACGATGCTGATCCAGCCACAGCGCCACACGTTCCTCGATATCCGCTGGACCGTCGTTCATCTGCAGAACGGAGATGGTGATTGCCCGCTGTTGCCAGTCCAGATCGTCGCGGAATGCTTCCCGCGCCAGCGCTTGCCAGTTGTTCTCCACGGGCAGACTGGTGATCTGCTGCAGGTACCACGACAGATCCAGCGCGCCACCCACGGCGAAGTAGGCGGCGGCCACTTCCGCAGCGTCCTTGCCGGTGACGTCCGACGCTTCGATGATCGGCAGCAGGGTGTAGAGGTGGCTGGTGCCCGCCACGACGCGGGCCAGGTCTTCCGGAGCGCCGGCCTGCACATAGGACTGGAAGCGCGCCAGCCAGAGCTCGCGGGACGGGCCTTCCAGCAGCTCATCCAGGCGGCCGGCCAGGGCCTCCACGCGCGGAGAGAAGTGATTGACGTCGCGCGCGGCATTCTGGTCTTCGCGACGGCTGCGCAGGAACCAGCGGGTAGCACGGCGACCCAGGCGCATCAGCTCGTCCATCAGGGTCAGCTGCAGCTCGGCCGGGACCTTGTAGTCCAGTGCCTCGATCTGCTGCCACCAGTGCGGCAGGCGGAACACATCGCGCACCACCACATAGGCGCCGGCCACGTTGGCCGCACTCATGCCGGTGGACTCCTTCAGGCGTTGCACGAAGGTGATGCCCATGTGGTTGACCAGGTCGTTGGCGATCTGGGTGCTGATGATCTCGCGCTTCAGACGGTGGCGACGCATGGACTCGCCGAAGGTTTCAGCCAGGCGCGCCGGGAAGGCAGTCTCCATCTCCTGGGCCAGGTAGTCATCGTCCGGCACCAGGGATTTGAGCAGGGACTCCTTGAGGTCGATCTTGCTGTAGGAGATCAGCACCGACAGTTCCGGACGAGTCAGGCCCTGGCCGTTGGCGATACGTTCGTTCAGCTCCTCGTCGGAGGGCAGGAACTCCAGACCGCGGTCCAGCTTGCCGGCCGCTTCCAGGGCGGCGACTAGGCGCTTGTACTCGCCGATCTTCTCGCGGGCGCGACGCTGCGCCAAGGACAGCGCCTGGGTCTGCTTGTAGTTGTTGCCCAGCACCAGGTTGCCCACGTCGTCGGTCATCTCGGCCAGCAGCTTGTTGCGCTGCTTGCCGGTCATGTCACCGGCTGCAACGATCTCGTTGAGCAGGATCTTGATGTTGACCTCGTGGTCCGAGCAGTCCACGCCGCCGGCGTTGTCGATGAAGTCGGTGTTGCTGGCGCCACCGTTGAGGCCGTACTCGACGCGGCCCAGCTGGGTCATGCCGAGGTTGCCACCCTCGCCCACTACCTTGGCCCGCAGTTCGCGGCCGTCGACGCGCAGGGCGTCGTTGGCCTTGTCACCCACGTCGGCGTGGCTTTCGCTGCTGGCCTTGACGTAGGTGCCGATGCCGCCGTTCCAGAGCAGGTCCACCGGCGCCTTCAGCAGGGCATTGAGCAGCTCGGTGGGGGTCAGCTTGTCGGCCTCGATCTCGAAGCGCTGCTGCATCTGCGGGCTGATGGCGATGCTCTTGGCGGCGCGTAAGAAGATGCCGCCGCCCTCGGAGATCAGTTTGGTGTCGTAATCGGCCCAGGAGGAACGCGGCAGATCGAACAGGCGCTTGCGCTCGATGAAGCTGGACGCCGCATCCGGATTCGGGTCGATGAAGATATGCATGTGGTTGAAAGCGGCTACCACTTGCAACTTATCCGACAGCAGCATGCCGTTGCCGAACACGTCGCCGGCCATGTCGCCGATGCCGATCACGGTGATGTGATCCTTCTGCACATCGATGCCACGCTCGCGGAAGTGACGCTGCACCGACACCCAGCCACCCTTGGCGGTAATGCCCATGCCCTTGTGGTCATAGCCGGCCGAGCCACCGGAGGCGAAAGCGTCGCCCAGCCAGAAGCCGTATTCCTGGGCAATGCCGTTGGCGATGTCGGAGAAGGTCGCGGTGCCCTTGTCGGCCGCCACCACCAGGTAGGGGTCGTCGGCATCGTGGCGCACCACATTGGACGGCGGCACCACCTTGCCTTCCTTGAGGTTGTCGGTGACGTCCAGCAGGCCCGAGATGAAGATGCGGTAGCAGGCAATGGCTTCAGCCTGGATGTCATCACGGGTGCCACCTACGGGCAGACGACGGGGGATAAAGCCACCCTTGGCACCCATGGGCACGATCACCGCGTTCTTCACCTGCTGCGCCTTCACCAGGCCGAGCACTTCGGTGCGGAAGTCTTCCTCGCGGTCGGACCAGCGCAGACCGCCACGGGCCACATCGCCGAAGCGCAGGTGCACGCCCTCGACGCGTGGGCAGTAGACGAAGATTTCGAACTTGGGCACCGGGCGCGGGATGTCGGGGATCAGGCGCGGACTCAGTTTGAAGCTGAAGTAGGACTTGTTCTGGCCGGCCGCATCGGGCTGGTAGAAGTTGGTGCGCAGGGTCGCCTTGATCAGGTCCAGGTAGCGACGCAGGATGCGGTCTTCGTTGAGCACAGCGACATTGTCAAGCTCACTCAGGATGGCGTGTTCCAGTTTCTGCTGCTTGTCGTCCAGGTCGTCCGCCGCCAGCTTGCGCGCCAGGTAGAAGCGGGTTTTGAACAGGCGCACCAGCTCCTTGGCGATGTTGACGTGGTTCAGCAGGGTGCTGGCGATATACGACAGGTCGAAGCCCAGTCGGATCTGCTTCAGGTAACGCGCATAGGCACGCAGCAGGGCGACGTCGCGCCAAGGCATCGCGGCGGTCAGCACCAGGCGGTTGAAGGCGTCGTTCTCGGCATGGCCGCCGACGATATGCACGAAGGCGTCCTGCAGGGTGTCGTTGAGCTGCTGGATATCGACGTCATCACCCAGCGCACTGGTGAAGGCGAAGTCGTGGATCCAGTACTGTCGACCATCCTGACGGACCAGGCGGTAGGGGAATTCACCCAGCACACGCAGGCCGAGGTTCTCCAGGATCGGCAGCACATCGGACAGGGCCAGCGGCGTGTCGGCGTGGTACAGCTTGCAATGCAGCTGCTGCTCACCCTGGGCGAGTGGCTGATAAAAGCTCATCACCAACGGGCGCTCGTCGGACAGGCTGTACAAGTGCTGCATGTCCACCACCGCCGAGTGCGGGGCGAAACGCTCGCGGTAACCGGCCGGGAAGCCTTTCGGGAAGTCGGCCAGCACGCGGGTGCCCTGCGCTTCGCCGAAGCTTTCGTTGACCAGGCTGGCGTAGTCGTCCTTCCAGGAGCGGCAGGCCTGGATGACTTCCTTTTCCAGCAACGTGGGGTCGACGCTCACCTTGTTCTTCGGATCAAGGCGCAGGATGAACTGCACGCGTGCCAGCACGGATTCGGAGAAGAAGGTCCAGAACTCGCAGTCGCTGGCCTGGAGGCGATCCATCAGGATCTGCTGGATCTTCAGGCGGGTTTCGGTGGAGTACACGTCGCGCGGCACATAGGCCAGCGCGTAGGCGAAGCGGCCATACGGGTCGCGGCGCAGGAACAGACGAATCTTGTTGCGCTCCTGCATCTGCACGATGGACATGGCAGTGGAGAGGAGATCGTCCACCGGAGTCTGGAACAGGTCATCGCGCGGCAGGACTTCCAGCACCTGCGCCAGTTCCTTGCCCAGGTGGGCCTTGGCATCGAAGCCCGAACGGCGCTGAATCTCCGCCACCTTGCGACGGATGTAAGGGATGTGCTCGACGCTTTCGGCATAGACGGACGAGGTGTAGAGGCCCATGAAGCGGCACTCCTTGATCACCTTGCCCTTGGCATCCAGCTCGCGGATGGAGACGAAGTCCGGATAGGCCGGGCGGTGCACGCGACTCGGCTCGGCCGCCTTGGCGAACGACAGCAGGTTGGGCTCACGCAGGTACTCCAGCGCCTCGGCCTCGATATGCAAGTCGTCTTTCTTCAGACCGGCACGACGCAGCTTGGAAACCCCCAGCAGGGATTTCTCGTCATAGACCAGATGGCCGCCGTTCTTGTCGTCGGCCACGGTGAATTCTTCATAGCCGAGGAAGGTGAAATGGTCGTCCAGGATCCACTCCATGAACACCTTCACTTCCTTCAGCTCTTCGCCATCGACCTTCAGCTTGGCCTTGTCCAGCCAGGCCAGCAGTTCCTGGGCCTTGGCCTTCATCGGTTTGAAGTCGGCAACGGCCACTCGGACCTCACCCAGCACTTCCAGCAGGGCCTTTTCCAGGGTCTTCATGGCGCCGTTATTGGCGCAGCGGTCGATCTCCAGGTACATCAGCGCTTCCTGGCGCACATCCTTGCCCTGGGTCCCCTTGGCCAGGACTTCCTGCAGCTCGCCCTTGGCATTGCGGCGCACGCTGAGCACGTTGTTCTGCAAGGTATGGATGCTGTAACCGCGACGGTTCAGCTCCATGCGCACCGAATCCACCAGGAAGGGGATGTCGGGGTGCAGCACTTCCACGCAGGTGTGGGTGGACTGCCAGCCGTGCTTTTCGTAATCGGGATTGAACACCCGGACCTCAGGCCTGGCGGGGTCGAAGCGCTCCAACAGGCGCCAGGACGACAGGGTGCAGCCGGCGAGGTCGGACATGCGGCGCTGGGTCAGCTCGTCGAGCGCGATGATGCCGAAGAATTGTTCAGAGAACAGGGAAACTTGTGGCAATGCCTGTTCGCTGACGTGCTGCGCCAGGGCCGCTTGCAGTTGATGCTGGAAGTCGGCTTTGCTGGCCGCCGTGAAGAACGCCATGGTTGTGCTCCGCTAGGCTCGTTTTGTTGGGGTTAAGCGTAGATCGCTTAATAAGCGGAGAAAGGGCCACAGGTCGATCCGGGCAGTGCGGCCCTGCTCCGGGCAAGCGCCGGGTGACAACTGCGACCCGGCGGTCACCATTGCCGCGAAAGCTTAACGAGGGAGCAATGCCACGCGCTTACGGTGCTGCGACATATTCGTTCATGCAGAGTCCCACGACGCGCTTTCCCGGGCCCCCGCACGAAGCCGCTGTGTAAGGACCCTGTAAACCCCACCCCGGTCACGGAACCAACGCTCGAGTTCAGGCTCTTCTAGGCCGTCTCCCCTGGTCTGGATTAAAGTTATGCATTATCCCCGGAGGGCTTACAGCTCTCTTCTCTCCAGCTCAACGAGTCCATCAATGGAACACCGTGATGCGCTAGTCGCCCTTCGGAACTACCTTTCCACCCAGATCCTCGGCCAGGAAAAACTCATCGATCGCCTGTTGGTTGCCCTGCTCGCAGACGGCCACCTGCTGGTCGAAGGCGCGCCCGGCCTGGCCAAGACCAAGGCCATCAAGGACCTGGCGGACGGCGTGGAAGCGGAGTTCCATCGCATCCAGTTCACCCCCGACCTGCTGCCAGCGGACATCACCGGCACCGAGATCTACCGCCCCGAAAACGGCAGCTTCGTCTTCCAGCAGGGGCCGATCTTTCACAACCTGGTCCTGGCCGACGAAATCAACCGCGCACCGGCCAAGGTGCAATCGGCACTGCTGGAAGCCATGGCCGAGCGCCAGGTATCCATCGGCCGCTCCACCTACGCCCTGCCGCCGTTGTTCCTGGTGATGGCAACCCAGAACCCCATTGAGCAGGAGGGCACCTATCCCCTGCCTGAAGCCCAGCTCGACCGTTTCCTGATGCACGTTCGCATCGGTTTCCCGGATGCGTCGGTGGAACGCAAGATTCTCCAGCAGGCACGTGGCGAGGCCCTGCACGGCGAAACCCGTGCCGAGCACCAGGTGAGCCAGCAGGCGATCTTCGCCGCACGAAAGGAAATCCTCGGCCTCTACATGGCCGACGCGGTAGAGGAGTATCTGGTGCACCTGGTCATGGCCACCCGCACCCCGGCCAAGTTCGACAGCGAGATGGCCGAATGGCTCGCCTGGGGCGCCAGTCCACGTGGTTCCATCGCCCTCGACCGCTGCGCCCGTGCCCACGCCTGGATGGCCGGCCGCGACTTCGTCAGCCCGGAAGACATCCAGGCGGTGCTCTTCGATGTGCTGCGTCATCGCCTGATCCTTTCCTTCGAGGCAGAAGCCGCCGGCATCGACCAGGACCGGGTGATCCAGCGCATTCTGGATGTGGTAGCGGTAGCCTGATGCGCTTAAAAGCTGCAGCCTGGAAGTTCCGCATCCGGAAACGCCGTCCGGCGACGCCTGGTTTCGCTCCGCCTGCGGCCAGCGCGGAAGGCGTGCATGTCGGACTCGCCGAGCTGATCGACATGCGCCACCGGGTCCGGGAAGTGCAGCTGTTCTCCAGCCCCGCCCGCCGCAGCCCGCTGATTGGACTGCACCATTCCAAGTTGCGTGGACGCGGCGTGGACTTCGATCAGGTGCGTATCTACCAGGCGGGCGACGACGTGCGCACCATCGACTGGCGCGTCACCGCACGCACCCAGGAACCCCACACCAAGCTGTTCCACGAAGAGCGCGAGCGGCCGGTGTTCATCATGGTCGAGCAGAGCCAGCGCCTGTTCTTCGGCACCGGGCAGGTGTTCAAGTCGGTGCTTGCCGCACAAGCCGCGAGCCTCATTGGCTGGGCTGCCCTGGCCCACAACGACAGGGTCGGTGGACTGGTGTTCAGTGATCAGGAACATCACGAAATCAAACCACGGCGCAGCAAGCAGAGCCTTCTGCAACTGCTGAGCCGCCTGGCCCGCGCCAACCAGGCCCTCGGCAGCCCCGGCAGCGCCCAACGCGAGGGTTTCAGTCTGGCCCTGCGTCGTGCCCGAGAAGTACTTCGCCCTGGCAGCCTGGTGGTAATCCTCTGCGACGAGCGAACCCTGTCCGATACCGCCGAGCAACAGATCGCCCTGCTCGCGCGTCACACCGACCTGATCCTCATGCCGGTTTCCGATCCCCTGGACCACGCGCTGCCCGCCGCCGGCTTGTTGCGCTTCGCCGAACAGGGCGCGCAACTGGAGCTGGATACCCACGCCAGTGACCTGCGCCAGGCCTATCGCGAACAGGGCGAGGCGCGGGTTGCGCGCTGGGAACGCCTGGCCCAGCGACTCGGCGTCCTGTTGCTGCCAATGACGACCCAGGAAGGCATGATCGAGCAGTTGCGTGACCACCTGCAGCGCAAGGGCGGCAGCCGATGACTCCGCTGGAGGGGCTGGAGCCCCTGATCGCACCGGCTGCCATTTCCTGGTGGCCGCCCGCGCCCGGCTGGTGGTGCCTGCCGCCGCTACTCGGGTTGCTGGCCTGGGCGCTTTGGCGCAGGTGGCGTCGACGTGCGCAGGAGGATGCAGTCGAAGGCGAACAACCACTGGACCCGATGCGCCAGACCGCCCTGGAAGAGCTGGCGCGCCTGCCCAAGCCCTACGACGGTGCGCCGGCCGGTCCCTGGCTGCAGGAGCTCAACGGCCTGCTCAAACGGCTATGCCGCATGCACTACGCCGGAGACCACAGCCATACCCTGAGCGGCCGAGCCTGGCTCGCCTATCTCGACAACCGCTGCCCGGCCGCGGGCCTGACACGCTGGATGATCCTGGTAGAAGGCGCCTACCGCCCGCAGTGCAAACTGGACGACAAGGCCATCGCCGGCCTCTACCAGTCCGTCGAGACCTGGATCCGCAAGCATGTTTGAGTTCACCTGGCCATGGATCTTTCTCTTCGCCCCGCTGCCTTGGGTCTTGCGTTTGCTGTTGCCGCCAGCAGACAGCGGTGACGCAGCGCTGAAGGTGAGCTTCCTTGCCGACCTCGAGGGCCTGGCGGGCCGACGCGCCCGCGCCAACCTGCCCGCCTGGCGCCAGCAGGCGCCCTTCGCCTTGCTCTGGCTCTTGCTGCTCTGCGCCGCCGCGCGCCCGGAATGGGTCGGCGAGCCACAACCCATGCCCACCAGCGGCCGCGACCTGCTGCTGGCGGTGGATGTGTCCGGCTCAATGGACTACGCCGACATGCGCTGGGAAGAGGAAGACGTCAGCCGCCTGACCCTGGTAAAGCATCTGATGGGCGAATTCATCGACGGCCGCCGCGGCGACCGTATCGGCCTCATCCTATTCGGCAGCCAGGCCTACCTGCAGGCCCCGCTTACCTTTGACCGCAACACCGTGCGCACCTGGCTGGAGGAGGCCCTGATCGGCATTGCCGGCAAGAACACGGCCATCGGCGACGCCATCGGCCTGGCGGTGAAACGCCTTCGCCAGCGTCCGGCCAACAGCCGCGTGCTGGTGCTGATCACCGATGGCGCGAACACCGGTGGCGAGATCGATCCCCTGACCGCTGCTCGCCTCGCCGCCCAGGAGCAGGTGAAGATCTACACCATCGGTATCGGCGCCGACCCGCAACAGAGCGACGTGCTTGGCATCCTCGGCCTCAACCCCAGCATGGACCTGGACGAACCTACCCTGACCGCCATCGCCGAGCAGACCGGCGGCCAGTACTTCAGGGCACACAGCAGCAAGGAACTGGAGGAAATCGAGGAGAACCTCGACCGCCTGGAGCCGGTGAGCCAGCGCGCAAGTCAGACCCGCCTGGCTTACGCCCTCTACAGTTGGCCCCTGGCCGGCGCCCTGCTGCTGAGCATCGTCCTGGTCTGCCGTGTCCTCTGGCCCCACGCACTGCAGCAACGCCCGCAGTGGCGGCGGAGGCGCACATGATCGAGCTCTGGCCCCACTGGCTGCGCCCAACCTGGCTGCTTCTGCTCCCCCTGCTGGGCTGGCTGCTCTGGCAGCTCTGGCACCGCGAGCGCCGCAGCGGCCGATGGGAGCAACTGCTGCCGCGCGCCTTCCAGCCCTGGTTGCTCAGCGGCGGCAGCCAGCGCAACAACCGACTACCGTGGCTGGCCCTTGGCCTGGCCTGGCTGCTCTGCCTGCTGGCCCTGCTCGGCCCGAGCTGGCAGCAGATGGAACAGAGCACGCAGAAACGCGCCGACCCACTGGTCGTGATGCTGGAGCTGACGCCGGCGATGCTCGCCACGGACATTGCTCCGAGTCGCCTGGAGCAGGCCAAGCGCAAATTGCGCGACCTGCTGGAGGCCCGACGCGATGCGCAAACGGCAATCGTCGTCTACGCCGGCAGCGCCCACAGCCTGGTGCCACTGTCCGACGACCTGATGACCAGCCTCAATCTGATCGACTCGCTGAAGCCCTCGATCATGCCGCAACAAGGACACCGCGCCGACCTGGCAGTCGCCAAGGCCCTGAAGCTCCTGGAACAGGGTGCCCAGGGCCAGGGACGTCTGCTGCTACTCACCAGCGGCCTTGACGACCAGGAGCAGACAGGCATCCGCAAGACGCTCAGCTCACATGCCGAGCGCCTGTCCATCCTCGGTATCGGCACGGCGGCAGGCGCGCCTATTGCCCAGGAGGACGGCGGCTTTCTCAAGGATGACCAGGGCGCCATCCTCCTGCCCAAGCTCGACAGCACCCAGCTCCGCCGTTTCGCTGCGAGTCTGGGTGGCCGATATGCCAGCGTCCGACTGGATGTAGGCGACCTGCGCAGCCTGGGACTGCTGGACGGTCCTTCGAGCCTGCGTGAGAGCGGCGAGATCGCCCGCCTGGCCACCTGGGCTGACCAGGGCCACTGGCTGCTGCTGCCTTTGTTGCTGATCACCGCCTGCGCCGGGCGTCGTGGCTGGCTGTTCTGCCTGCCGCTATTGCTGGTGCTGCCGCGCCCCAGTCTGGCCATGGAGTTCGAGGATCTCTGGCTGCGCCCGGACCAACAAGGCCAACGCCTGCTGCAAGCCGGGCAGCCCAGCGATGCGGCGCAGCGTTTCACCGATCCGCGCTGGCAGGGTATGGCGCTGTACCAGGCCGGTGACTACACCGAGGCTGCAGCCCGCTTCGCCCAGGGCGACAGCGCAACGGACCACTACAACCGCGGCAACGCGCTGGCCCAGGCTGGCGAACTGGAAGCCGCGATTGACGCCTACGACTCCGCCCTGCAACGCCAACCTGACCTGGCCGCAGCGCAGAAGAACAAGACACGGATCGAAGAACTGCTGCGCCAACGCGAATCAGAAGCCAGCTCCGGCAAACAGAGCCAGCAAAGCGAACAACAGCAGCAGGGCGTGCAGACGGGCGATCAACGTACGGCGCAACAACAGAACAGCGAACAGAACGCCGGCGAGCGCTCCCCGCAGCAAGGCAATGGCGAAGCCCAGCCAAGCAACCAAACGCGGTCAAGCACCGGAGGCACGGCCGAAGAGGCCACCTCCCAGGAGGCCGCAGAGGACCAGACCGCCAGCACCGAACCGCTGGGCGACGAGCGTCGCCAGGCACTTGAACAATGGTTGCGACAGATACCGGACGACCCCGCCGAGCTGCTACGCCGCAAGTTCTGGTACGAACAGCAACAGCGCCAGGAAGAACAGTGATGACGCGCCTGCTATGCACCCTCCTCCTCAGCTTGCTGGCCCTGACCGCCCTGGCCGCCGGCTTCACCGCCAATGTCGACCGTACGCGGCTCAGTGAGGGCGAGACCGTAGAGCTGACGCTCGAATCCTCGGATCCGACCCTGTTCGGTAAGCCAGACCTGGCACCGCTGAACGCGGACTTCGAGGTGCTCGGTACCCGGCAGATCAACCAGCTCGGCACCTTCAACGGCAAGAACGACCACGCCACCCGCTGGATCATTACCCTGCAGCCGAAACAAACCGGCTTTGTCACCATTCCGGCACTTAAGCTCGGTGACGTCCATAGCGCTCCCATCACCCTGCACGTGCAAAAGGCCGAGAAGAGCGAGAAATCCACCGGCAGCAACCTGGCCCCGGTATTCATCGACGCCAGCCTCGACCAGGAAAAAGTCTACGTGCAGGCCCAAGCCATCCTCACCCTGCGCATCTACCACTCGGTTTCCCTCTACGACGACAGCAGCCTCAGCCCGCTGCAGATGGACGACGCCCGCATCGAGCAACTGGGTGACCCGCGCACCTACGAGAAAGAGATCAATGGCGTGCGCCATGGTGTGATCGAGGTGCGCTACGCCGTGTTCCCACAGAAAAGCGGCGTGCTGAACATCCCCCCGCAGGTGTTCAGCGCCACCTTGGTCGACTCGGGCAGCGAGACCGGCTACCAGCCCTTTGGTCCGCGCCCCGGCAAGCTGACTCGAGTGAACTCACCGCGTATCCCGCTCACCGTAATGCCGAAGCCCTCCGAGTACCCGGCCGATGCCCCTTGGCTGCCGGCACGCAACCTGACCCTGGCCGAATCCTGGAGCCCCGACCCCAAAGGCGTACAGGCTGGCGACTCACTGACCCGCAGCCTGCTGTTGAACGTGGAAGGTCTTTCCAGCGCCCAGATCCCACCGCTGCCGGCGACCCAGGCCGAAGGCCTGCGCCGCTATCCGGACCAGCCGCAGAGAAGCAACAAGATCGACGACCGCGGACTCATCGGCAGCCGTGAGGAGCGCGAGGCCCTGGTGCCCACCGCCAGTGGTCGCCTGGAGCTGCCAGCAGTCGTCGTGACTTGGTGGAACACCCGGGACAACCGTGTGGAGCGCAGCGAGATTGCTGCGCGCACCCTGGAAGTCGCCATCAATCCCGAGCTGGAGCCTGCTCCCGCGCCGACTGCGGGCGCCCAGAACGACAGCCGAATCGACCGCGCGCGTCTCTGGCCCTGGCAAACGGCCTGCGCCCTGCTCGCCTGTACCACTTTGCTGGGCTTTGGCCTGTGGTGGAGGGCACGCCGCCAACCGGCGATCCTGCCCACGGTCCAGGCCGGCCCGAGTCCACGTACCCTGCTGGATGAGCTGCGCCGCGCCTGCCAATCCAACGATCCCCACGCTACCCGCCAGGCCCTGGACAACTGGGCTCGACAGCACCCTGAGACGCTCGCCGACATGGCCGCCCGCTTCGTTCCGCTGTCCGACGCCATGGACGGACTCAATGGCGCCCTCTACAGCGAAGCCGGCCAGCACTGGCAAGGCGAAGACCTGTGGAAGGCCATCCGCGCCCTCCCCGCCCCCCAGGTGGAACAGCAAGCCACGGGCGAACCGAGCCAGTTGCCTCCGTTGTATCCACGCTGAGGTTCAACTAGGGCACGTTCTCTT